>CAZAYE010000366.1:0-4678 GCA_964489255.1 uncultured Enterobacteriaceae bacterium | reverse complement strand
TCCAGCAGCCTGGCGAGATCCACCAGGATGACGAGGCCGTCACGGACCACATACGCTTCGGACAGGTCGGCATTGTCCAGGATGTCCACCTCTGCGATGGTTTCCAGCAGAGACTGGTTGCGCTTCAGGAGAACCGTGCCGGGAGATTTGACGCGACCGATAAAAAAGACCTTGCGGCTATTCATCTGTACCGGCACCACCGTCACCTGGGGATTTTTGACAAACCTCTCGAAGCGTGTCGTGAGCTTAGCTTGCAACTCTCCCAGGTGCAGCCCGGCAACCTCCACCTCACCGACAGGGGGGAGGGAAATCTTCCCGTCCGGTCTGACAGATACCTCCGTGCTCAGGTCGGGGTTCTGCCATACCGTGATCTTCAGGACATCCTCCACACCAATGACGTAGTCTCGCTGTGCGGGTTGCTGGGGCGCTAAATCGCCGGGCAAAAGCACCGTTTTGCCGGGAAACCGGCGGGCCAGATCTGCCTCACGGCCATGCTGTTGCAGGTGCCCGTCAACGGGAGCGTGGGCTTGGGCCGAAGAGATCGGCTCCACGGCACTGCCAGGGACCCTCTCGATGGTGACAAGGCCGCCTGGAGGCAGGGTCTGTTCGCTCTCCACTGCTGCCCGAGTCGTAGGACTGCCCCCGGCTCTAGAGAGGACACAACCACTCAGTAGCCCCACGAGGCAACCAATCACCAGCCGTATCCACCAGACGGAGACACCCATACCCTGCCTTCGCCTCTCGCTCCTTGCGCGCTGGTCGACGCCCACCTCTGGATTCAGGAGCCCTTGTACGCCACGACCAGCAGTTCATATTCCATGCCCAGAAGGGTTTCGACCCCCGAGAGGGCTTGGAGGAGGCTTCTCACAAGCGGGGAAGCTCGCCCCTTGGGACCGATCATTGGCTTCTTTGCCGTGAACACCACTGTGAAACCGCTATCCCTGAGCACCCATTCCAGGCTCTTTTGAGTGTAAGAGCAGAGATGATACGCATGATAGAGCTTTTCCACGGGATAAGTAAACTTCCCCAGACTGCAGAGGTACAGGAGTCGAGCGGTCAAGCGTAGCAGGCTCCCTTCATTAGGGGTGTTGATCAACACCAACCCGCCCTCCTTCAAGACCCGATGGATCTCGCTGAGTTCGATGCGCGGCTCCGGCAAGTGCTCAAAGACGTCCAGGAGGGTCACCGCATCGAAGAATGCATCGGGAAGACACGCCTCCACCAGTGTCCCTTCCACCACATTCTGCAGCGCCAGGCGCTCGCGGGCTAACTGGGTCGCGTAGGTCGAGATGTCAACCCCATAAGGCTCCCATCCTGCCTCACGGGCCAGGGTCAGGAATACCCCAGTGGCGCAGCCGATATCCAGTAGCCTGCCGGTGCTCCCGAAACGACTTAACAGACGTAGGACATCTCGAAATTCATGCACCGACTCGTTCTGAGAGCCCTGGCGAGGATCAACGACAGCATTCTCAAAGAAGTAGCCCCGTCGTTCCTCGAAATACGAGGGGCCGTACATCTCTTGAAGCTCCCGGAGCGTTGGATGAAACGAAAGAAAGGTGAGACGGCAACCGGGACAGCGTAAGACCTCGAAGCCGTTCAATCTGTATAGAGGTCTACACACTTCCGTGCCACAGAGTCGACAGGACTTGTGCACGAGCGTCTGTTGCAAAGACATGCTCAGGATTCCCTTATACATACGCGATGCTCAAGGCATGTTATGGACGGAAGCAGAAGTATGACCAGGCCTGGGAGTCTGGGACTCAGCAGCATAAAGAGTACAGCACTAAGACCAGGAATCCGGCCGTACCAGCCAAGAGGAGGAAGAGTCCCATCACCTCATAAAAGACCCGCCGGTCTTTCCTCTTCAGCTCTCGGTAATGCAGGAGGACCTCCTCGCGCGTACGCCACTGGCCCTCAAATAGGTACTTGCCCTGCGTACGACTGGCCTGCTGCAGGGCCAGGAGGAGGGCCTGTTGCTGTTCCTTCACCTGTTGACGAAGACGATTGCCATTCTGACCCATGGCGTTGATATGTTCTGCGTCAATCCGTCGGTCCATCTATGTTCCGATATGCAATATGCCGTTAAAAAACACGAAGCTGCATAACAGGGCAAAGGCTGCAACGATCATCCCCAATAACACTCCCCCTATACATTCGAGGCACCCTTTGAACCGTCGTAGCCATAAGGTATGCGTTGGAGGCATCAGGCCATCCTCGGCAAGAGAACGCTGATATGCCTCCAAGCACTTCAGCTTCTCCTCCTCCTCCAACCGCCTTAGAAAGTGCTCGGAGGGATATGTCATGCACGTTCCCCATGCCCTTATGCAGGGCCATGCAGTTCCTTCTGGCTCCTTCAGGAACTGGTGCCGGTGAATTCCTTCAGTGCCATGTCCTGCACTTTGCGCATCCGTCTCATCCCTTCGATATAGTCGAGGAAAAATGCATAGATAACGCCACCAAGCAGCCCGAGGAGCAAGGCCATAAACACATTAATCGTGGGGTTGGGAAAGACTGGCGCTGAGGGTGGCAAGGCCGTTTCCACCACTACGGCACTCCTGTGGTCGCGCAATACTTGAATCCGCAATTGCTCGCGATGTTTCATGGCCTCAGTGAGCAGCTCCCCATACCGTTGCACATCTTGATCGAGGCGATGCGCCTTTTCGATAATCGCCGGCATGGCGGATATGGTCTGGTTGAGTGTCGCGATGACGCCTTGCAGTCCAGTGATGCGGGCCTCGAGCCCTTTCTTGTCAATGGAGGCGGTGAGCACCTTCTGCCGTAATGCCTCATGCGTCGAGTTGGGGGCTTTGGAATGGCTCTGGGTAATCCGGCTGATTTCGGCCTCTAAAGTCTGCTTTGCCCGGCTGTACTCATCCCGCAGGGCGACCACAGTTGGGTGCCCCTCACGCAGCAACGCCTCATTCCCAGCGAGTTTGATCCCCAGGTCGGCAAGCGTCTTCTGCAATGACTCCAGCATAGGGCTGGTAACCACCATCTCTGTAGCGACATAGAGCCTGGCCTCTCTGGCCAACTCGTCCTGGGTACTTCTGAGCTGCTCTGCCAGCCCTTGCAGAGTGACACCGGCCATCTCCAACTCCCGCTGGAAGACCTGGCGTTGCTTCACCAGTTCGTCCAGTTCGGTCTGGAGAGAGGCGATAGAGCGCTGCTCGCGAAATTCCCGACGCCAGGTTTGGGCCCGGTCGAGAGCCTCGATAAACTCGTCAATATGACGCTCCACCGCCGCCAGGGAATACAACACCTGGGATTGCGTATTGTGCTCAGTAAACTGGTTAAATACCTCTATGTAGGCGTTGGCAACCGTAGCGGCGAGGACAGCATCTTGATGGCGCACATAGATGGTAATCATCCCCTCCCGGCTAGCCGAGAAATCCACCGTACGAGCCAGATTTGCAAGCTGATGGGGCGGGAATTTCTCCTCAATTCTCCGCTGGGTATCTTTGCCCTTCAAGATCTTTACATACGCCCTGGCTTCATCCTGTATCCCCGAAGGGAAAGGGGTTATCGCCCCTCTTTCCAGCAAGGGTTGTGACGTCGGAGGTGGGACATAAAAGATCGTGCGTGCCTCATAGACCGGGGGTAAGCGCAGGCTTAACCCCACCGCCAGGAGAACCGCCGATACTGTAACCATGGCGATGGCGACTTTGCGCTGGTAGAGGACGAACCAATAGTCGTAGAGGGTGCGCTCTTCCACCATGTGTTCAAGACGCTCTCCGTTCATCTCTCTCTCCGTTCGGCACTGCCATCTGTGTCCACCCGTCCATGTTGACCGCTGCGGCTGTCATGCCCATATAGAGCCAGGACAGCATACTGTTCGCCATCGGCTCCACCATGAAATCGATCAACATGATAATATAGCCAATGAGCAATCCCTTCGCCAATGCTTTGCTGGTTGGATCCGCTACGCTTGCTGCCAGGAGCCCCACTCTGACCAACAGCAGGCCAACGATGACTAGAAAGCTCAGGCCTCCCAGCAGGCCTATCTCAGAGGTCATTTGAAGAAAAGCGTTGTGCACAGGCCAACCCTCAGGGAAGACGGAGAGCCGTCCGATGTTTTGCACACCGATCCCCAGGATGGGATACCGCACCAGGGCGTCCAGCCCCATCCAGAGCAGTTCCACGCGATCCTCACCACTCTTCTCCCCAATCGCTCCGAAAATATTTTCTGTCATCCAGTCGAGTGCACCGGTGACATAGCCAATCCCTAGCAGGAACAGCACGATGCAGGTGTAATGGAGGGCGCGACTGGGTTTCTTCAGGTAGAGGATCAGGAGTCCTACTATGGCCGCGTTGAGCCACGCGCCAAAACTGACTGTCATCAGGAGTCCAAGCACGATCAGAGCCGCTGCCCACATCGCGCGCCGTCGTGAGAATGGGCCGAAACTGACCAGAGGAAGTGCGAGCAGCATGTAGTGGCCCAGTCCACGGTAATACGCCAGGAATCCCTGGGCTCTCAGCATCTCTCCCCACGGCGTCATCTTGAGCGCATCAAAAGCTCTCGGGTCCCCTGTTTCAGCTATAGCCTGTATAACAGGCCGCGGGTCGAGCTGGAATCGCACTTCTTGCAGCACTGCCCACCCGGCGTTGAGGACCGCCAGGCCCACGAACAGTCGCACCACGAAGTGCAGACGGGCCTGCGTGGTGATTAAGCTCACGAGCA
>CAZAYE010000365.1:0-4679 GCA_964489255.1 uncultured Enterobacteriaceae bacterium | reverse complement strand
AGGATTCACCCTAATCCACGAGCATCTGACTGCGGGGTTTCCCGGCTGGGAACTGGATAACGCCGGTTTCGACCGCAAGCACGAAGTGACCAGGGCGGTCGAGAAACTGAAAGAGATCAAAACCCTGGGAGTCTCGTCGTTTGTCGATCCCTGTCCGATGGAACTGGGCCGTGATCCAGAGTTTGCCGCCGAGGTGGCAGAGAAAGCTGGGATGCGCGTAATCATTGCGACCGGTCTCTACAATGAAGTGTTGGGCATTCCCCCGCACTTCCGTAGCTTGCCGGTGGACGATATTGCTGAGGTCTATGTCCGTGAACTTACTGAGGGGATTGGCAAGACCGGCATCAAGGCAGGAATCATTAAGACTGCCACTGGCGGTATTCCAGGGATGACCGAGACCGCGAAGAGCATTAGCCCTAACGAAGAGAAGTGCTTGCGGGCTGCCGCGCGGGCTCACAAGGCGACCGGTGCGCCGATTCTCTGCCACAACGACGAGCTCGGTCCTTTCGGACGCGAGACCCTGGATATCTTCGCCGAGGAGGGGGTAAACTTTAATCGTGTGCTGATCGGTCACGCCTGTGGCGTTGGCAACATGCGCTACTACTTTGATATTCTCGAGCGCGGCGCGTGGGTCGGCTTTGATCGTTTCGGTATCGAAACGATCGCTTCGGACAAGATGCGCCTCGCCTCGCTGATCGGGTTGTTAGCGGTAGGGTACGACCGCATCATGCTCTCGCACGACCACGTGAATTGTTGGCTCGGCCGGGTCACCAAGGAGTGGCAAGCCTTCATGGATCGCTGCCCGAACTGGAACTACGCGCACATCTGCCGGAACATCTTGCCGGCTCTGAGCAGGGCCGGCGTCAGCGAGGGCACTATTCGCACGATGACGGTGGACAATCCGCGCAGCTATTTTGGCGGGTAGACGCTGAACGTTTTCTTATAAGAAGTCGAATGATTGTTCCTTTTACAAAAGGAGAGATTTCATGCAGAGGACACAACACCTCTGGACAACTGGTTGGACTGGGGCACTGTGGGGAATTGCGGCGGCAGTACTTGGGGGATTGCTCCTTTCCTGCTTCTCCCTCGCTTTCGCTGATACCGATCGCAGCTATAAAGCTGTGCGTGATTGGCTCGAACAATATCGTACCGTTCCTCCTTCCTTTCAGCCTGGTGAGCGCCTGACCATCAAAGATATCGAGCGCCTCCGCCCCTTCATTCCGCAACCTGCTTGGGAGTATTACTTCTTTCCCGACATGGAGATGGAGATTGTTGCCACTGGGACGTACCCGCCGCCAGCGGATTGGGGGAAAAATATGGCGAGCGGTTATGCCTTGGACGAACAAGGGGCCTTGATTGGCTTCAACGGCGGCGGCTTTCCTTTCCCCGAGATCAAACCCGACGATCCCCAAGCTGCCGTCAAGGTGTTCTGGAATCTTTACTGGCGGCCCGGTCACAGTGATTTCTTCATGCCGATGGTTGCCTGGGGACGAGGAGAAAACGGACACCTGGACCGCGAGTTCGAGTTCGTTTCGACCTCCGCTGAGTACGCCAAGGGCGATCACTGTCTGGTGCCTGGCTATGAAGGGGTGAAATACAAATCGATCATGGAGTTTCGTAGTCCCCGCGACCTGGCCGGCACCCGTAACCTGCAGGTCGAATACACCGATCCCTACAAGGAGAACGATAGCTGGCTGTACTCTCCAGCGCAGCGTAAACCCCGACGCGTACTTTCCTCCGAACGCACGGGCGAGACTCAAGGCATGGATTTCATCCGTGAAGATGGCATGGGGTTTGGCGGCAAAGTCCATGAACAAAACTGGGCCTACCTCGGGAAGAAATGGATACTGGCAACAGTGAATGTCCCAACTCACCCTGACGCTGGCGGTCCTCACCTCTGGGTGCCGAATAAGACGCGTTGGGAGCTGCGCGAAACGCACGTGTTAGAGTTGATCCCGAAAAGTCCCTCGCATCCCTACGGCCACAAGCTCATCTTCGTGGACGCCGAGATCTTTTGGACCTTATGGATGACAGCCTACGATCGCAATGATCAGCTCTTACGTCTGGGCCAGGACTTTCTCAAATATTCGGAGAGCTATGCCAACGAAGAGGCTAAGCAGGCGCCGTACGTTCAAGTTGATTACTCCCGCAATGTTGGTGAGCATGTCTTTCTACATGTGGGCAATACCGTGATCAACGCCCAGAAGCCGCACGCGACCTACACCCACTGTTACGTCGTACGGAAGGAGTTCTCTTCTGGTATGGCCAAGCAGTTCTATTCGGTGCGCAATATGGTGAGTGGGAGACGGTAATTAGACAGAGACAGAGATAGAGACAGAGAGGAGAGACGGAGCATGTCATGTCTTTCCTAGCTTCAACTTGCCCTCTGACCGTACGGCAGAGAGGAGAGAGAAAAGGAGGATTTATGAAAGTTGGTACGGCGATTTCCATGCTGAATGTGGGAGAAAAGCCAGATAGTGAGATCTACAAAGATGACGTGCGGCTTGGCTTACTTGCTGAGCCTCTGGGATTCGACTCTATCTGGAGCGTGGAACACCACTTCACCGGCTATGCGATGGTGCCAAACGTCGTGCAACTCTTGACGTACTTTGCTGGCGCCACCAAACGCGTGCAACTTGGGACGGCAGTGATCGTGTTGCCCTGGCACGATCCGGTGCGAGTCGCAGAAGAAATGTCCATGCTCGATAACTTATCTGGCGGGCGGACGATTTTCGGCTTTGGGCGCGGCGCCGCGACCGTCGAGTACGACGGCTTCCGCATTCCGATGGACGAAGCCCGTGCCCGTTTTGAAGAGGCGGCGAAGATCGTCATCACTGCGCTCACCAAGGAGCGGTTTTCCTACGACGGCCACTTCTACAAAATTCCCGCAATGAGCATCCGGCCACGACCGACCTCCCACCCGGAGAAGCGTCTCTATGCTTCCTCGGTCAGTCCAGAGTCAGCAGAGATTATGGCAAAGCTCGGCATTGGCGTGCTCATCGTCCCGCAAAAGGATTGGGATACGACGGTGGCAGATGTGCAACGGTATCGGACCACAGCGCAAGTAAATGGCTTCACGCCCAAGCCGCCGATTAGTCTGATTAACGTCTCTGTTCGTGAGAGCGGCGACGAAGCGTTAGAAGACGCGCACGTCTACATGGGCGCCATGTTCGACTCCATCGATGCGCACTACCACTTCTCGGACGGTCACCTGCAAGGGGTAAAAGGCTACGAGTTCTACGCCAAGATGGCGAAGACGTACTCGAAGTTCTCCGATCCTACGGTGAAAGGGAAGGCGGTAGACTATTTCGTGAGCCTGCATGTTGCTGGCACGCCGCAGCAGTGCCTCGACAAGATTGCCGAGATCAGAAACAAGACGGGCATGGACCATTTCGTCGGACAGTTCAGCTACGGCGGCCTGCCCTACAAAAAATCTGAGAAGAATATGCGGCTGTTTGCCGAGCAGGTAAAGCCAGTGTTGCAAGACGATAAGGCATTCCCGTTGTTCATGCCTGAGGCGGAAGCGCGAGCCTAGGTTTTCGTCATTCCCGCAAAAGTGGCAATCCCGGAGGGTGGGCACTGCCTGCCCTCCAGTCCTCATTTCTCAATAAACTCCTTCAACGTCGCTCGCACATCCTCGGGGCGCTCTTCCTGTACGTAATGGCCGCTTTGCAGGACCACGTAGAGTTCTGAAGTCGGGATATCGTCTTTAAGCTTTTTCGCGAAATCCAAGGGAGCGTAGGGGTCGTCAGCACCCCACACGAGTAGCGTGGGGACCTGAATTTTGCCCAGATTAGGTTGGATTTCGTTCTCCAGAGATGGCCGCAGGTTGAGTTCGCGCACACACTTGAGCAGGGCTGCTCGGGCGCCTGGATCATCATGATAGGGTTTAAGGTAGTCGTTGAGCAGCGCCTCTGTCATCAGCTCTTGTTTCACCACCCCGCCACGCAGGAAACGTTTGAGAAACCAGTCGCCGGTAAACAGATCGCCGATCAGGCGGGTACGAAGCAGGCGTACAGCCAGCGGTGGCGCAGTAGAATATAGCGGAGCACCCATAAGAATCAACTTATAGACCTTGCCGGGGTTCCGCAGGGTGTATAGTGCGACAATCACCCCACCGATATCGTGTCCGACTAAGGTGGCATTCTCCAGGTGAAAGTTTTCCAGAAAGGCGCTGAGTTGGCTGACGTACGTGTCAAGGCTGTAGGTGAGGTTTTGTGGTTTCTCTGAGAGGCCAAAGCCCATCAAGTCGAGATTATAAATGGTGTTCCCATAGGTCAGCCCGGGAGTGACATGGCGCCAGAGATAAGAATACGTCGGGAGTCCATGCAGGAAGACAAGCGGTCGTCCCAACCCTTCCTGTTCGTAATGGAGAACAGCGCCTTCAATCTGGACAAACTTCTTATCCGGATATTTCTGGGCTAACTCGGCTTCGGTGAGGCTTGACCCTGAGGGGCCGCAGCCAGCTAAGCAGAACGTGAACACCAGCAGCAATCCGCCAACCACCATCCCCTGTTTCATACCGAGATCTCCTTCCACAAAGTCACACTTCCCGTTACCATCGACAGATTTGACAGGAACGGGGAAGGTGCGCACAATGACGCGGCGTGTCACGTGTTCTCTCTGGGCGGTCACTTTAGCGCCGCCTTCCTCTCCCGACAAGAGAGTGGTTTCCGACG
>CAZAYE010000364.1:0-4693 GCA_964489255.1 uncultured Enterobacteriaceae bacterium | reverse complement strand
CAGCGTGCATAGGTCGTCGCCATAGTTCTCAATCTTCTGGCGTGCGCCTGGTCGCCGAAGCGGTCCAAGAGCGTCAGCTGTGTGGTTGGCGAAAGAAGCGCCTGCGCTTCGTGTTGGGCGCAGACAGCCAGCAGTTTTTCTGCGAGTTTCCGTAGAAGTGCCAAGGTTACAGGGGTGCCGTTGATCCGTTGTCGGGAGCCTTCCGGAGTTATCTCCCGGTAGATGGAAAGCTCATTCCGCCCGGTTGCGAGATCGTTGTCCTTCAACCAGGCTTCCGCTTGGGCTGGAGGTTTAAATTCGGCCTCAACCGAGGCTCTATTGGCGCCAGGCTTGATTAATCCGGTGCTGGCTCTGCCCCCCAGGCAGATATCAAGAGCATCGACAAGGATAGATTTTCCGGCTCCGGTCTCGCCGGTGAGCACATTGAGTCCGGCCGCGAACTGGACCGTCAGGCTCTCTACGATAGCAAAATCTCTTACCGTCAGCTCTTTGAGCATATCCACATCCGCCCTCTGCTGCCGGGAATATCATAACTTGACCCTGTCTTTGCGTCGATGCCGACTGCGCACAGTTACAGGCCGATTTTATTTGCGGCAGCGGAAACGCATAAGGGCTTCACTAGCCCACAGCGCTAAGAGTATGAATGCTCACTTGTGCGGCTACTTGCTGGGCGATATGCATGAAAGCCTGGGCCACCCGGCTGTCCGGGTGTGTGGCTACCACCGGTCTGCCTTCATCGCTGCCTTTGCGAATCTCTATATCTATAGGTATTTCGCCCAGGAAGGGTACAGACGACTCCCCGGCAAGCTGGCGGCCGCCTCCATGGCCGAAAATCTCAAAACGCTCATTTGAGCCTGGTACTGGGAAGTAGCTCATGTTCTCTACAAACCCCAGCACCGGCACGTTCATCTGCTGGAACATGGCCAGCCCTTTGCGCCCATCCAAGAGCGCCACCGGCTGTGGAGTGGTAACAATTACTCCGCCGGCGATGTCGGTGGCCTGGGCGAGGGTCAGCTGCGCATCGCCGGTTCCGGGTGGCATATCGACTAACAGATAGTCGATCTCTCCCCAGTTGACATCACGCAGAAACTGGCGAATGGCCTTGTCTAGCATCGGCCCACGCCAGATGACCGGCGTGTCCTTCGAGACGAAGAAGGCCATGGACATGACTTTTACGCCAAAGGCCTCCGGTGGGATTATTTTGTTGTCCCTGGCTTGCGGCTCGTGCCTGTCCAGTCCGAGCATAAGCGGCGCATTGGGTCCGGTAATATCGGCGTCGAGCAAGCCGACGCTGGCGCCGGGATCGGGCCAGGGCAACAGCCAGGTTGACTGAAACAGTCGTCTTGCCGACGCCGCCCTTGCCGGAGGTTACAGCCACAATCTGCTTGATACCCTCAACCGGCTCTCGACCTGCCACAGGGCGCTTCTGTGAGACCTCGGCACTTGTCTCCATCTCAACATTCTCAATGCCGGGTATCTGGCTTACCGCTTCCCTGCACTCCTTCTCTAGCTGCTCGCGCACTGGGCAGGCAGGTGTGGTCAAGGTGAGCTTGAAGTGTGCTTCGTTGCCTGATACCCTGATATCCGAGATAAATCCCAGGCTGACCACGTCCTGCTTCAGATCAGGATCAATCACCCGAGCAAGCGCTTCACGTACAGTCTCCTCTTTTACTGCCATCTCTCTCCTGCCGAACATATTGCTTGATCGCGACCGGCTGTCTGCAAGATCAATCATATTGCCTGTGCCGAGTCGTCAAAGGTTACCATAATCTGAATTTCCTATTCAGCTGGCCTCTGCTCTGGATTTCAGGTAGTTTCCGTATCTCAGGTTCAGAGATAGAGCGGTTCTGGATCGAGTTATTCTCAAAAGTTGTGGCCTGACTGATTGAAAAGGTGGCGTATCCTTTTGATTGCCGATCAAGAAAGGAGATACGCCTGATGAGAAAGAATAGCGTAGTGGAGCTAAAGAAGCCAGAGGAATTGTGTCAGGATCCGCTGACGGAGGTTCTGAGGCAAGGAGCGCGGAAGATGCTCATGGCTGCGTTGGAGGCAGAAGTGGAGTCATTTCTGCAGCAGCACCGCCAGTTAGTCGACGCGGACGGCTAGCGCGAAGTGGTGCGCAACGGTTACTTGCCTGAGCGAGAGATTCAGACCGGACTTGGAGCGATCACGGTGAAGGCGCCGAGGGTGAAGGACAATCGCAAGGGCAGCGATCAAATTCGCTTCAGCTCACAGATCCTGCCTCCTTACCTCAGGCGAACCAAGAGCCTGGACGAGCTATTACCGTGGCTCTACCTGAAGGGAGTGTCGACGGGCGACTTCTCTGAGGCGCTGGCGGCTCTTCTCGGAAAGGATGCACCAGGACTATCGGCCTCAACGATCAGCCGACTCAAGGAGAGCTGGAAAGCGGACATGGAAGCGTGGCAGAAGCGTTCGCTTGCGGACAAGGAGTACGTGTACTTCTGGGTGGATGGCGTCCACTTCGGCGCCCGCATGAAAAACGAGAAACAGTGCATCTTGGTAATCCTCGGTGCCACAGCAGACGGACGCAAGGAACTCGTCGGCATGAGCGACGGCTACCGCGAGAGCGAGCAATCGTGGTACGAGCTG
The DNA here is from genome assembly GCA_964489255.1 of uncultured Enterobacteriaceae bacterium. Lineage (GTDB taxonomy): Bacteria > Desulfobacterota > Binatia > Bin18 > Bin18 > CAZAYE01. Next base: position 2,083 of record CAZAYE010000364.1, on the reverse strand, counting down.
CTGGTGGATCTGAAGAAGCGCGGACTGAAAACCGCTCCGAAGCTGGCGACCGGAGACGGTGCCCTGGGATTTTGGAAGGCGCTGCCGAAGGTGTTCGGAAACACGCGCCGGCAACGTTGTACCGTGCATAAGACCGTCAACGTGCTCGATAAGCTGCCGAAGTCGGCCCAGAAGAAGGCGAAGGGCCACCTCCAGGACATCTGGATGGCGGAAACAAAGGAGAATGCGGAAAAGGCGTTCGATTACTTCATCGAGGCATACGGAGCAAAGTATCCGAAAGCCGCACAGTGTCTGGCAAAGGACAGAGAGGATCTGTTAACGTTCTACGACTTTCCGGCCGAGCATTGGATCCACATTCGGACCACTAATCCCATCGAATCGACCTTTGCCACGGTTAGGCTACGCACAGCAAAGACGCGTGGATGCCTGACGAGAGAGACCATGCTCACCATGGTGTTCAAACTAACATGCAGTGCACAGAAGCGTTGGCGCTGGCTTAACGTTCCTGAGCGGCTTGCAGACGTCATCACCGGAGTCAACTTCGTCAACGGTGTCAAGGAGACAAAGGAGGCCGCCTGAGATCTTCAAACACAACATTTGACAAAAACTCTTCTGGATCGCCTTGTATATAATGTCTACAAGATCGAACTCAAAGGGGGTCAATGAGTACGCTCCGTGCTGCGAGGATACAGGGTGCCCACTATCTGAGACTGCTGGGCAGTTGCGTGAGAATCCGCAACCTCTTTTCGGTTGCTCCTAATTCTCGACAGCATGTTCTTTCAGCAGCGCTGTTAGCCATCTTTTTTGCCCTGTCATCAAGCATGAGCGCAGATGCGCAATTCCTGATCGAGCTAGGCAACTCTCAACCAGGCTCAATGCCAGCCAGGGACGAATTTTCGATGGGTTGTGTGAGGTCCGCGCGCCGCGCGTGGGCCCCGAATCTGGAGATCGATTCAAAGCCGGCGGTTGTAGCATTTACTGTCAGTCGCAACGGGCATATCTCAAACATTGATCTGAAGCAATCATCTGGGTCCTCGCATCTGGACAATGATGCTCTGGCGGCAGTTCGAAAGGTGCGGGCGTTGAGCCCCATTCCTGCTTTCTACCCCGATCCCATTGCCATTGAGCTTACATTTAGATGTGCCCAGCATGGTCATTTTCCTTACTACTATCCCCAACCACCGCTGGTCTCTCCTTTTAAGGCGGTGGCGGGCGAGCTGCTGGTTCTTGGCGAAGACGCTTCTCAGGAGAAGAGGGACCGTTGGAAAGTCTTTCTCGATGCAGTGGTCCAGAAATTTTATTCAACATGGAAGCCGCCAGACGTTCGCTGGCACGGTGCTGTCAGGTTCAGCATCGATCAAGGCGGTCGCGTGTCGGAGGTCAAATTTGCTGAGGATGTGGTGCCCTCGCTGGGGGTGCTGTACGAACCAGTAACGAAAGGCGGAGCAGGCAGCCTGTCTGTCGAGCAGAGCGTGCTCGATGTTTTGAACAGCTCTGCTACCTTCCCCGGCTGCCCGCCGGACCTGCCTGCGAATGCGTACTTCAACCTGTCCCTGTCCCGAGTACCAGTCAGTAAGACTCCTTTGAGGAGTACCTTGAGAGGGCGGCAGGCAATAAACAGACAGGCATCTAGCGATATAGACTACGGTCCTTACATGGCGAAGCTTCAAAGGCAGGTCAGGTCTGCCTGGCAGCAGGATGATGGACCCGAGGAGCGCAAGAGGGCAGTGATTGCTTGGCGCATACTAAGGGACGGCGGTATCTCGGGGTTGGAGTTGCTCAAGGGCTGCGGAGATCCCTTGTTGGACAAGCAGGTCTTGGACACCGTGAGAAGAGCTGCTCCCTTTGATTCCTTGCCAGAAGGGGCTCCGCCCAACATTGATATACAATTCACATTTGATGTTTCTCCCGATCCGCGCAAGCAGAGGCTCTTTCGAGCCGAGCTTGTCTGCCCGCATACCCGTGTCTTATCCCGTGAGCTGTAGGTTATCAGGAGTCAATGGGGGGTAATTCTTGCCCTGGAAAGCTCAAGTGATATCACTTGAGCTTTCCAGGGCAGGGTTACGCGGTCGTGGCAATTGCA
>CAZAYE010000363.1:0-4696 GCA_964489255.1 uncultured Enterobacteriaceae bacterium | reverse complement strand
AGATCGCCGAACGATTTTTCTCGCGCCGGGAAGTGGCCGCTCTCCGTACGCTTCCCAAAACCATGCAGACAGTGGCATTTTTCCTCTGCTGGACTCGCAAGGAGGCCTATATCAAAGCCAGAGGGGAAGGACTTTCATTACCTCTAGATCAGTTTGACGTGTCCTTGATCCCTGGAAAACCGGCAGCACTGCTGAGAGCCGAAGGAGATCCACACCAAGCCTCCCGGTGGTCACTTCACGACGTTGCCCCTATCCCTGGTTATACGGCTGCCCTAGCTGTGGAAGGACATGGTTGGAGTCTCGCGTGTTGGCAGTGGACAGCGTAGGGAGGCGGGTGCGGCGCTTAGCCCATAGTACGCTCTTAGCTGTGAGCTTTTGGTTTGCAAGGAAGAAGGTTTGCGCTACTTTTGGCTAAAAGCTAATGGCTAATAGCCGACAGCTCTTCTAACAAGGAGTGTGCCAGTGACTTCATTTCCTAACCTCAACTACGACAACATCATCGACGCCGACGGTCACGTGCTGGAACCGCTTGATGCCTGGGAAAAGTACATCGACCCCCGGTATCGTGACCGCGCCATTCGGGTACGCACTGACGGCGAGGGCAAAGAGTATCTGGAGATTGAGGGGCATCCCTCAAAATTCTTCAATATCAAAACCATCTCCTTGCTCGGCGGCATGGGGCGGAGCAGCGACCAACTCATTGCGGGCGTAAAGGACAAGACCTACGTCGAGGCGGCGCCGTTCGGCTCGATGGACCCGAAAGAGCGGGTCGAGTTATTGGATCGCGAAGGGCTGCGCGCCGCCATTCTATACCCGAGTATCGGACTAACCTGGGAATGCGAGACAGAAGATTTTCCACTCTCGCTCGCCTACGCCCGTGCGTACAATCGCTGGATTGTGGATTTCTGCTCTGACTACAAAGACCGTCTCATCCCCATCGCCCACATCTCACTTGCGGATGGCCATGAGGCTGCGAAAGAGTTGGAACGAGCGGTGAAGGCTGGTTGCAAGGGGGCGTTTGTGGCGCCGTTCACGCTCACCGACAAAGCGCATGCCCATCCCGATTACGACCCCTTCTGGGCGAAAGCGCAGGAACTCGGTGTGCCGGTGGGGATCCACCCGACGCCTGAACCTCCCACCAAGCGCGTGTACCAGCGCTTCACAGGCATGAACTGGGCCGCGTGGTATCACAACGTCCTCGGCGGGCAGGGCCCCCAGCAGGCCTTCTTTGTCCTCTTCCAATACGGCTTGTTTGATCGGTTTCCGCAAGTGAAAGTGGTCGTACTGGAATCGGGGGCAGGGTGGATCGGCGCCGCGCTCGATCGCATGGACACAACCTACGAGACGGCGCTGGGCAAGAGCGTGCTGCTCAAAGAGAAGCCCAGCTATTACTTCAAACGCCAGTGTTGGATCTCCGGGGACCCGGACGAGAAAGCCCTGGCTCATATTGTCGAGCACGTGGGGAACGACAAGTTCTTCTGGGCGACCGACTTTCCGCATTTCGATCACCCGGGGAACTACCTGGAAGCGTTGAGTAATTTGGTTTCTCCACTGTCGGACACCGCGCGCAAGAATCTGTTGGGTGATAGCGTAGCGAGAGTGTACGGACTGTGAGGATAGGTTCCCTCTCTCCCTTGTGGGAGAGGGACAGGGTGAGGGGGTGCGAGGTTTCTCCGGACGGGATTTTCCTTGACAAATGCCGCGATCCGGTCTATGCAGCGAGAGCCTTCACCGACAACGGCGTCTTCGGGAAGACCTGGCAGAAAGAGCATGAGGAAAGGAAGGCGGATGAGCACGGACTGGTATGACCCGGAGGATGCGTTTCCCACGCTCAGTGACCTCCTGCGCTGGCGGGCGCTGCACCAGCCGGCGCAGCGCGCCTATACCTATCTGAGCGACGGAGAAGTAGAGGGAGCCCACCTGACCTATGCGGAGCTAAACCGTCACGCCCGCGCCATTGCCGCCCTGCTGCAAAGCCGTGCAGCCCTCGGCGAGCGCGCCTTGCTGCTCTATCCTGCAGGGCTGGAGTTCATCGCGGCTTTCTTTGGGTGCCTCTATGCTGGCGTTACTGCCGTCCCGCTGCCTCCGCCTCATCCCACTCAGCCACAGCGGACCCTGCCCCGACTACGGGCCGTGACCCACGATGCGCAACCTCTCGTGGCGCTCACCACGGCCTCGCTGCTCGCCAAAGTTGAGCGATTGTTCGAGCATGCCCCAGAGCTCCCAGCTCTGCGCTGGCTGGCTACTGACGACATTCCCAGTGACCTGGCCGAGGAATGGCAAGACCCGGCAGTGAGCAGCAATACCTTAGCATTACTCCAATACACCTCAGGCTCCACCGCTGCCCCTAAGGGCGTGATGGTCAGCCATAGCAACCTGTTGCATAACTTGGCCCTGATCCGGCACTGTTTCGACACCACAACCGACTCCCGCGGGGTGTTTTGGCTGCCATTCTACCACGATATGGGACTGATCGGCGGAGTACTGGAGACACTCTATTGTGGCGGCACCTCCACCCTGCTCTCGCCGGCCACTTTTCTGCAACGTCCGCTGCGGTGGTTACAGGCCATCTCGCGCACCCAGGCCACGATCAGCGGCGGCCCCAATTTCGCCTATGATCTGTGTGTCCGCAAGATCACGCCCGAACAAAAAGCCAGCCTCGACCTGAGCAGTTGGGGTGTGGCCTTCAACGGGGCTGAACCGATTCGCGCTGAGACCCTAGAGCGCTTCGCCGCGGCCTTTGCGCCCTGCGGCTTTCGACGCGAGGCTTTCTATCCCTGCTACGGCTTGGCGGAGGCCACCTTAATCGTGTCCGGCGGCTTACGCGCCGCCCCACCGGTCCTCTATCCTGTCCAAGGCGCGGCCCTGGAGCAGCATCGGGTGGTGGCCGCCTCCGGTGGGAACGCGGACACCCGGACGCTAGTGGGCTGCGGGCAGAGCCGGATGGAACAAAAGGTGCTCATTGTCGATCCTGAATCCTGCGCCCAATGCTCGCCCGAGCGGGTGGGAGAGATTTGGGTCGCCGGCCCCAGTGTGGCCCAAGGGTACTGGCAGCGCCCGGAGGAGACCGAGCAGACCTTCCACGCCTCCCGCGCGGACAGCGGAGAGGGGCCGTTTCTGCGCACCGGGGATTTGGGGTTTTTGCACGACGGGGAGTTGTTCGTCACCGGCCGTCTCAAGGATCTGATTATCATCGCCGGCCGTAACCATTATCCCCAAGACATCGAACACACGGTGGAGCAGAGCCATCCTGCCATACGGGCGGGGGGTTGCGCGGTCTTTTCGGTTGACAGTGCTGACGAGGAACGCCTGGTTGTTCTTGCCGAGGTGGAGCAGCGTCGCTTGGCAGCTCAAGTCCAAGGACAGACAGAACCTCGGGTTGATGCAGAGCCCCCGCTGCCGTCGGATCTCAAGACAGTCGTGGGCACCATCCGCCAAGCGGTGACGGACCAGCACGAACTGCAGGTGTATGCGGTGGCCTTGGTCAAAGCTGGGAGCATTCCTAAGACTTCCAGCGGCAAGCTCCAGCGCCATATGTGCCGGGAGAGGTTCTTGGCCGGAAGCCTAGACGTAGTCAGTAATTGGACCCAGGACCGTAAAGATAGCGAGCCACAAACCGTACCAAGTGAGGACTATGCGGATAAGCGAGCGGGTTCACTCAAGAAGCCTCAGACCGCCGCAGCCATTCAAGCCTGGCTCGTCGCTCAGCTTGCCGCGCGGCTGAAAGTTAATCCTCACGAAATCGATATCCGCGCGCCCTTCGCCCACTATGGGCTGGATTCGGTAGCGGCGGTAAGCCTTGCGGGTGAACTGGAGGAGTGGCTGGGGCAACAGCTCTCGCCCACTCTCGCCTATCAGTATCCCACCATCGAGACCCTGGCGCAGCATTTAGCCGGAGACCGAGGGGGAGCGGAGGCGATGCGTAAGGATAGCCACGAGAGGATAGGCACCGAGCCCATCGCCATCATTGGGCTGGGCTGTCGCTTCCCCGGGGCCGGCAACCCGGTAGCCTTCTGGCAATTACTGCGTAACGGTGTCGACGCTATCACCGAGGTGCCAGCGGAGCGGTGGGATGTGAGTGCCTTTTATGATCCCAATCCCGCCACCCCCGGCACCATGAGCACCCGCTGGGGGGCCTTTCTAAAGCAGGTCGATTATTTTGATCCGGACTTCTTCGGCATCTCCCCTCGGGAGGCTGTACGGATGGACCCCCAACAGCGTCTTCTTTTAGAGGTCGCCTGGGAAGCCTTAGAAGACGCAGGACAAGCAACCGAGCGGTTAGCCGGCACCCAGACGGGAGTGTTTATTGGCATCTCCACCAACGATTATGGGCTGATGCAGTTACAGGATCCCGCCCTGAGCGATCCTTACGTAGGCACCGGCAATGCCCTCAGCATCGCGGCCAACCGCATCTCCTACCTGTTTGATTTTCACGGACCTAGCCTGGCTGTAGACACGGCCTGTTCCTCCTCACTCGTCGCCGTCCATCTCGCCTGCCACAGCCTGTGGAACGGAGAATCTACCCTGGCACTGGCTGGAGGTGTGAATCTCATTCTCTCCCCGGTCACGACCGTCAACTTCACGAAGGTCGGGTTCCTGTCCCCGGATGGGCGCTGTAAAACCTTCGACGCGCGCGCCAACGGCTATGTGCGGGGCGAAGGGATAAAGAAGACGAACAATAGTTTCAATCGCCTCC
>CAZAYE010000362.1:0-4706 GCA_964489255.1 uncultured Enterobacteriaceae bacterium | reverse complement strand
ATATAAAAACATCGAAAGCCTTATCCAGAGTGGTGGAGGGACAGGCCCTGTGAAGCCACAGCAACCGCCCTGTTTGCTCTTCTGTGTCGCGAGGAGGGCAGGGATGGTGCTAATTCCCGCACTCGCACCTTGTGTGAGTGAGAGATAAGGAGAGCCAACCTGAGAGAAAGCCTCTTCCTTATCGGGGAGAGGCTTTTTATTTTGAGCAAATGTGAGTTTATGAGATCAGGTGTCACATCTCCTGCCCGTCGTGTGCGCGACGGGAAAGTATTGGTTGTCGGTGTAGGAGGGCTTGGGTCTCCTGCAGCGCTGGCCTTGGCTCTGTCCGGTGTCGGAACCATCGGCCTGATTGATCCGGACAGTGTCGAGCTGTCAAACCTGCAGCGCCAAATCCTCCATCAAACTCCTGACCTCGGTCGCCCAAAGGTTGTCTCGGCTCGGGAAAAGCTCCTCCGTCTCAATCCGGCTCTTGAGGTCGTTGCGTACCATGAACGCCTGTACGTGGACAACTTACCCCAACTCTTTCGAGTGTACGACTTTATCATCGATGCCACCGATGGCGTCACGACGAAGTTCCTGATTAATGACGGAGCGGTACTATTGGGCAAACCGTTTTCCTATGGCGGGATTGTCCAATTCACTGGGCAAACCCTGACAGTAATCCCGCAGCAAAGCACCTGCTTGCGCTGCCTCTTCCCTGAGATCCCTTCTGTCGATGACATCCCGACCTGCCAGGAAGCAGGGATCATCGGCAGCCTGGCCGGCAGTCTCGGATTGATACAAGCCACTGAGGCGGTGAAGTATCTCAATCGTGAGGGGAATTTGCTGACGGATCGGCTGTTGACCTATGAGGCTTTAACGTTGCGCTGGCGGACTGTGCCGGTCCAGCGCAATCCCCAGTGTCCGTTGTGTGGCGAGGTCCCAACCATCACGAGTCTCCAGGGTGAAACACCCGCCCTGGCTGAGCCCTGTGCGGTCGGAGGGTGAACCTTCGGTCCTTGAAAAGAAGGAGTGTGTATGAGTAACGTCACCGGACTAACCTGTCGTGAGTGTGGGCAGGAATACCCCGTCGCGCCGCTCCACGTGTGTGAGACCTGCTTTGGCCCGCTCGAAGTCGTGTACGACTATGAGGAGATCCGGCGTCACCTCACCCGTCAGGTGATCGAGTCTCGCCCAGCTTCACTCTGGCGTTATCGTGAGCTCCTGCCGGTGAATGGCGAGCCGCAAGTCGGTTTGCACAGTGGTTTCACTCCTTTAGTGAAAGCCGACCGTTTGGCCGCTTATCTCGGCGTGAAAGAGCTGTACGTCAAGGACGACTCGGTGAATCACCCAACCTTTTCCTACAAAGATCGAGTTGTTGCGGTGGCAATCTCCAAGGCGATCGAGTTTGGTTTCGATACCGTTTCCTGTGCCTCGACTGGCAACTTGGCCAACGCGGTCTCGGCCCATGCCGCCCGTGCCGGGCTGCGCTGTTTCATTTTCATCCCTTCGGACTTGGAGCAGGGCAAGGTCGTTGGCTCGACTATTTACGGACCGCGGGTGATTGGTATTCGTGGCAACTATGACGATGTGAATCGCCTGTGTAGCGAGGTCGCCGATAAGTATGGGTGGGCCTTCGTGAATATCAACATTCGCCCCTATTACACTGAAGGGGCCAAGACCTACGGGTTTGAGATTGCCGAACAGCTCGGCTGGTGTCTGCCCCAGCATGTCATCGTGCCCACGGCTGGAGGGACCATCTTGCCCAAGGTTGCCAAGGCCTTTGAGGAACTCAAAAAGATCGGGCTGGTCGAGAGTCCCCATATGCCTAAAATTTATAGTGCTCAGGCGGCTGGCTGTGCGCCGGTGATCCATGCCTTGCACAAAGGCTCAGATCTGATTGCCCCAGTTAAACCCAACACCATCGCCAAGTCGATCGCTATCGGCAATCCGGCTGACGGCTACTATGTCCTCCGAGCCGTACGCGATTCCGGCGGCTGGGGTGAGGCGGTGACTGATGAGGAGATTATCGAGGGGATTCAGTTGCTTGCTCGGAGCGAGGGCATTTTTACCGAGCCGGCGGGCGGGACTACCGTAGCCGTAACAAAAAAGCTCATCGAGCAAGAACGTATTCCCCGCAATGAATCCATCGTGATTTGTATTACCGGGAACGGCTACAAGACAATTGAGACCGTAGTGGAGAAGGTCGAACAGCCCTTCATCATCAATGCGCGCTTGCAAGATTTCAATGACTTGTACGGCTCTCTCACTCCGTCTGTTCCCCTGCGGAGAGGAGAAGCAGAGCTGCACTAGAAAATGGCGTTCAGCGCTCAGCAAAACAAGGACTGAGTAATGAGGGCCGATGATGAGAAAAAAACAATACTTCAATCTCTCGATGATCCAATGATTCAATCTCTACCGAAAGCTGACGGCTGTGATCGCTGACACCTGAGCGCTGCTGAGGGTGATTGCCATATCAGGGGAAAAACGCCAGAGTAAAAACGACTTTTCGTGAGGAGGTACAGGGCATGAGTGTGCATGTGCGGATTCCCACTCCGCTGCGTCGCTTCACCGGTGGAGCCGAAGAAGTGAATGCCAACGGCGGGACCGTGGCCGCGCTGGTCAATGATTTGGAACACCGCCACCCCGGCATCAAGGAACGCATCTGTGATGATGAGGGGAAGGTGCGCCGTTTTGTCAACATCTTTGTCAATGGTGACGATATCCGCTTTCTCAATAATATCGACACCGCCCTGAAGGATGGGGACGAAGTCTCCATTGTACCGGCCATTGCTGGAGGATGAGCGATGTCGCTGCTGCCGATGCGGGGCGAGGGGTTTCCACCACCAGAACCGCAACGGGTGCCGTCGGTCTTACACCTGGTGGGCAATACCCCTCTTCTGCAGATCACCAAAGTGACTGCGGGCCTTTCCCCGCGCGTGCAGGTGTTCGCCAAGCTTGAAGGCTTTAACCCTGGGGGGTCAGTTAAAGATCGGCCTGCGCTCAGGATGGTCGAAGAGGGGCTGCGCGCTGGTGCGCTGACACCTGGCAAGATCATTCTCGACTCGACTTCCGGTAACACTGGTATCGCTCTTGCCCTGGTTGGCGCTGTGCTCGGTTATCCGGTCGAGTTGGTGATGCCGGCCAATGTGAGTATCGAGCGCAAAAAGATCATTGCGGCCTATGGGGCGAAGATGATCTTCAGTAGCCCCCTCGAAGGCTCGGACGGAGCGATTCGTCTGTGCCGGCAAATCTTGCACGAGACCCCAGAGCGTTATTTCAAGCCCGACCAGTACTTTAATCCGGCGAATCCGCTTGCCCACTATGAAACTACCGGCCCGGAGATCTGGTACCAGACCAAGGGACGGATCACGCACTTTGTCGCGGGCATTGGCACTGGCGGCACCATTATGGGCACCGGCCGTTATTGCAAAGAACGTAACTCCACGGTCCAGGTGATTGCCGTCGAGCCGGATGACGCCTTTCACGGGCTGGAAGGGCTGAAACACATGGCCAGCTCGATCGTGCCGGGCATCTACCACGAAGAGCAACTAGACGGCAAAATCGCCGTATCCACTGAGGATGCCTATGACACCGTCTATCGTTTAGGACAAGAAGAGGGCGTACTCGTTGGTCAATCTTCAGGGGCAGCGTTGTGGGCGACGCTCAAAGTCGCGCGCGAATTAGACGAAGGGGTGGTCGTCACCTTATTTCCTGATTTCGGCGACAAATATCTGAGCACCAACCTTTGGGTGGGCTGGAAGGAGTTCAACCAACGGCAACGCCCTGGGTAACGCGGAGGGCGTCATGAAAGAGAAGTTATATCTGACCTATCCGCCGGCGCTGGTCAAAGAGCCGATTATCTACCTCCTGGGCAAGAAGTTTGACGTTATCACAAACATTCGTGGGGCCAATGTCTCTGACGAGATGGGCCTGCTGGCACTGGAAGTTGAGGGGGCGCCTGAGGAGATCGATCGAGCCGTTGTTTGGCTGCGAGCCCAGGGAATTACCGTCGAACCGATTGAGAAGAATGTGATTGAGTAATCTCACGTTCATGCTCCGACAGAACTTGTCCTGAGCTTGTCACAGGGCTCAGGATGATCGGGCACCTAGATAAGCCGCCGTCTGGTAACCGTTCGTGCTGAGCTTGTCGAAGCACGTCCGCAAGTTTTTTCGGTAGCTTTTGTCATTATGCTCTCTGACCCCCAAATTGAACGCTACAGCCGCCAGATCATCCTGCCCCAGGTAGGTGGAAAGGGTCAGGAAAAGCTCCTCCGCGCCCGGGTGCTCGTGAACGGTAGCGGACCGCTTCAGACCACTGCCTCACTCTATCTCGCTGCTGCGGGAGTGGGGACGATCGGTGTTTTGGCCGGTGTTTCCTCTCCGGTGTTTTCTGCTTTTGCTCCAGACCAAGAGAATTCGATCTCTGTTGCGCTGACCCGTTTGAACCCCGACTGTACGGTAGTAATTCATGACGTGGCCGAGGCAACCGCTCTCAGGGAGGTCGTGCAGGGCTATGACCTTGTGCTTTCTCCACCCGATCCGCTGCACGATACCTGTCTCGCTTTGTGCAAACCATTCCTCTGCGCTCAGGTATCTCCGATTAGTGCCTGGCTGTTCCCTTGTCTGGGATACGAACCACACAGCCCCTGCTTGCACTGCCTTCCTCGACAATTCTTGGAAGAAGGGGAAACTGCATCTCCGTTAGCCGCGTTATTTCTAGGCAC
>CAZAYE010000361.1:0-4710 GCA_964489255.1 uncultured Enterobacteriaceae bacterium | reverse complement strand
TTGCTCGCCAGGCTTGACGCCCGACGGCAGGCTCTTACCAGCCTTCGTGGTCTGGCCCGAGTGACGTACGCAGACACCCAGGACAAAGGCACAGCCAAACAGGCGGTAGCGGTGAGCGCCCCGGATCGGTTTCGTCTGGAATTGTTCTCGCCGCTTGGCATCGCCTCACTGAGTACCTGTGATGGTCACGCCTTAGCGGCGTACTTTCCTCGGGAGAAGACGATCTACCGCGGTCTTGCTACGCCACTCAACGTTGCCCGCCTGACGAGAGTTGTGCTCTCGCCCCGCGAGGTTACTGGTGTGTTGCTTGGTTTGCCCACACCTCCACAGCAGCATGAATCGCTTTCTGTGAATCTTGACGAAGAAAAAGGCTGGTACCGCTGTCATCTCGCGCTTCCTGGGGGTGGCGCTCAGATGTGGTGGTTCGAGCAAAAGACTTTCCTGTTGATGCGCTGGGAAGTAATGGCAAACGATGGAACAGTTCTCGCCCGCATGACCCTCGCCGACTATCGCAACGTGAACGGCCAGGCTTTTCCGTTTGAGATCGTGCTCGCTGACCTGCAGAACCGGCAAGAGGCATCGATCTTCTATGAGCAAGTCGAGTTAAATCCCTCCTTGCCCGATACCCTTTTCTCGCTCGCGCCGATCAATGGCGTGCAGGAGTTCGATCTTGACGCGCTGAACCCTTGATCATCGGCTGTCAATCCGTCCAGGAACGTCTCCTTTACCGAGAAAAGGACCTCTTCCTCTGCCTTTCCTGTCGCAATACCAACAAGCGCCATCGTTGTTGAATTGCAGGATAAGACTAGGCCCCATGGCGACGCACATTTTGTGCAGCTCCAGCTTTGTCAGGGCTCGGCACCCGCTTGATGACGAAATCCACCTGCAACCCTTCTTGGATCTCGTCAAACTCTAAGCCGGTCCGCAAATCGGTGAAGTGGAAAAAGTAGTCTCTCCCATCATCCGCGTGGATAAACCCGAAGCCACGGTCCGTCACTTTCTTCTTGACCACTCCTACCAGTTCCTGGCCGAGCCTCGTTTCTTCATCCAGACCTGGAGGAGGAATCATCTCAACCTGTGAGCTTACAAATTCTTGTTGCGCATCTTGTTTTTGATGGACGAATTCTGCCCGGCACGCATCGCAAAAAAATTTCTGTCCCTTCCGAGGATGAAAGGTGGTCCACACTCTCCGCTCACCTATATGTGTGGGAGACCGGCATTCTAGTTGATGACGCTCGTATTTCAATTCGAGCCGATGCAGTAAATCATCCAGCCAGATAATGTCGAAATCTTTGACTCTGGCCTCGTCTCGAGGATCAGCAAACTCCGGCGCACAGCTCTCGCGGATGCTGACGATAGCCACCCGTTTGCCGAGACGGCGGACATGTTGCAACACGGGTTTGAAGTCCTGATCGCCAATGACCGCAATCGCAATATCGTAGGCATAGGGAATGGCGGCGTAGTATAACATCGAGGTCGCCAGAGCAATGTCCACACATTTTTCTTTTGGTTCAAAGGTGTCTTTCGGATCCCGATCTGCCCGTCGCAAGCGCCGTCCCCGGAAGTTAATGGGAAAGATCTCCAGTTCGTAGTGATATTCTTCCTTAAGCAGGGAGAAGAAGTCTAACCGGCGCTGGACCGCTTCTTCATCTCTCAAGTCATAGTTAGAGGCGTAACTGCCGAACAAGTAGGTGCGGACGACATCGACCTCAACCGGTCCTAACTGCCGGCTGACCTCCTCAGCCAGGACCCGCGGCAGCCGGCCGAAGTCAACCTGAAAATCTCCTTTCCCATACGAACCGGCCAGCCTGGGAGTGTTGGAGTATAACCAGGTGCCGTCGATAAACAACATAATTTTCATCACCATAACTACTCCAGCCCTGGGCGGGACAGCTCACCATATGCGAGTCTCTCCTCGTCTGCCGTTCGTAAGGGGGAGAAGAGCGAAAATGCACCTCGGTCGTCTCAGTGTGTGTCCCTTTTAAAGACGATAGCGACCCCGCGCTGGCGGAGTGAGTACCGCCGGTCCACTTGGACCTGCGTGCGCTCTCCCAACCCCGGTTCTTTCCCTACTAGCCAGTCCGGATAGGTGTCGAAGCTCATGGTATGATCCACTTCCTGCAGAGGTAGGAGGATCACCCCATCGGCTCCGAGTTCACAGGCGTTCGACTCGATGAGGGACTGCATCTTCTCCTGCGCTTCGGGCGAGTTGCCGTAAGACGTAATTTGGGCGAAGACCGCGTAGGGCGCAGACGGGGGGGTATTCTCCAGCACAGCCAGTTCGCAATTTTTCGGGCGGGGTTGCAGATAGATAGGGGCAGTGAGCTCTGAAAAGGCAATCGGCGGATAAAGACGGAACCCACAGCCAGCAATAACAGAGCAGCAGACAACGAGCAACCAGCGGCAGGCAGCGCGCATTGTTTTTTCCTTCTCTTCGGAGTGAACCTGCTCGGAGAAGTAAACAGGAGCATAAAGATAGACCGTGGGCCAGGACGGCGCAACTGGAATCGTTCGTGCACGGTTTTCACAAAACTTGAGCGAAACAAAACAGAGTCTTTACGGTTCCTCTAGAGAGAACTATACTAAGGACAATGTCTAGGAAAGGAGCATATATGATTGATCGAACCCGGGCGGGGATGCGTTGTCGAACCATCCGGTTCGTACGCACGGTGGAGGGGGACTTGCCGAAGGACACCCACGGAACGATTCTCTACGAAATAGAGAATCTTGGGCGTCTGCTCGTGCTGGTCGAGTGGGACCGGGGATTTACTGTCCCGGTTTTTCCTCACGAGATCGAGGTTGCAGATCTGGACAACGCTCGACCATAAGTGGGGCACTCCGGAAAAACGGGACAGCCCTAGTGTTTGACGCTAAACACTAACACGCCAACCCCTTGCAGGAGTCGGCCGAGTCCTGAGGCGACATGGGCCGTGGTGTGCCAGGCTTGGTTGCTTTGCCTGGCAAGGTGGTTTTCTAACCTGAGCTTTTCCTGGCTGCTGAGCTGATCATAGGACCGCCCGTAATATGTCTCGGCCTGTTGTCGAGCGGCTCCCTGTGGGTCCATTGCTGTACAGCCGGCAATGAAAAGCCCGGCTACCAGCACTCCCAGGATCTTGCCGGACATAACTACCCCCTCTCTGTCGCTGTAGAGTTCTAGAGAGGAAGAACTCTGGTCGGGCAAAAAAGTTTCGTGCCGTTTCCTTTGTGATTGTCCCTGTCCGTCTCCTGAGGTTGCTACCACGTTGTGGTCAGTCTCTTAACAACGTTCGGGCAATGACCCACCTGTGCACTTCGGTTGGTCCCTCGAAGATGCGCATAGGCCGGAGCCGGCGATAAATAAACTCTAGGGGCAACTCCTTTGACATGCCCATCCCCCCGTGCATCTGCATGGCCCGGTCCGCCACCCGCGTCGCCATTTCGGTTGCGAAGACCTTCAACATTGATGCCTCCTGGCGCACCTCCTCGCCATGATCGAACTTCCAAGCGCCATGGTAGGTCATCAGCCTGGCTGCATGAATATCTGTCGCCGAATCAGCAATGAACCACTGGATCGCCTGGCGGTCGGCCAGGCGCTGTCCGAACGTCACCCGCTGCTTCGCATAGTCCACCATCATGTCCAGGCAGCGCTGTGCAAGTCCGACGCACCAACTGCCGATCTCCAACCGGCGTACGGTGAGACGTAACTGCATGGGAGCGAACCCTTGGCCTACTGTTCCTAATACCTGGGAGTCAGGAAGGGTAAGGTCTTCAAACACCAATTCCCAAGGCGCATGCCCACCAATCACCGGAATCTGGCGTTGCAGGATCAGGCCAGGGGTCCCTTTGTCTACCAAGAAAGCCGTAATGCCTCCGCGGGCGCGCTTCTCCTTGTCCGTCAGCGCCATGACGATAATGAAATCGGCAATATGAGCGCGCGAGATCCAGATTTTGCGTCCATTGATGACCCAGTGATCACCTTTCTTCACCGCAGTGGTTTGCATCGCCGCTGGGTCAGAGCCAGCCCCCGGCTCAGAAATAGCAATGGCCGACCGTTTCTCGCCCCGAGCATAAGGCAGGAGATAGCGTTCGCGTTGCTCGGGCGTACAGGTCTGCATGAGCATGTGGAGATTCGGCGCATCCGGCGGAAAGGTAAAGGGAGTGACGGTTTTATAAAGTTCTTCGGTCGCGAGACACTTCGGGAGGGCGCCCAAATTGAGACCTCCGAACTCTTGGGGGACATCTAGACCCCACAGCCCGGCTTCTTGGGCTTTGGCCAGGAGACGTTCCTCCACCTCGGACGGAAGTAATTCCTCTCCGGTCAGCCCTTGGGTGTCTCGTTGTAACACTAGTGGTTCGAGGGGTAAGAGTTCTTGACGGACAAACCGGCGTACTGTGTCCTGCAACAGGCGCTGTTCTTCAGCCAACTCAAAGTCCACGGTTGCTCCTTTCCTGGTCCCTTATAAAGAAAAAGCCCCCAGGGACAAAGGAGGGGAAACCCTGGGGGCTGAAAACCAACGTCGCGTTGGGGAAGACACGACGTTGCTATTGTGAGCAAACGTAGTGTATACACCATGTTCTCCCCGTACAAGAGTGGGGTTCATGAAATAAACTGATCTCTGTCATAAGGAACTTATGCAATTGGTTGCGTAGCATTGCTTTTCCAGTTTTCATCCCCCAATATGATCCTGTCTCTTATACACATCTCCGAGCCCACGAGACTAGGCATGATCT
>CAZAYE010000360.1:0-4714 GCA_964489255.1 uncultured Enterobacteriaceae bacterium | reverse complement strand
GGCCTGTACGGTACTTGGCCAGGAGCGCGCGCAGCGGGCGGCGCTGGTGTATACGGCGCACTCGATTCCCAGCGCCATGGCGGCCCAGGCCCCCTATACCCAGCAATTCGAGGCCACCGCGGCGGCGGCCACGCGGCAGCTGGGCCGGGCGGACAAGCTCACCGCCTGGGCTGAATCGAGTCCAGAGTGGGCGGAGAGCGTGCAAGTCTACACCTATGGCCTCATCGCTAACCAATTCCGCGTGCCGCTTTATCCAGTTCATATCAGTGCTGCCCACACTGTAGACACTCTGAAACAGTTGCATGGACAAGGGCTGCGGATCGTTGGTGAGACGGTTGCTTGCTTCCTCAACACCACCGCGCCGGAAATGGATGCCAAAAGCATGGGTGGCAAGGCCAAGATCCAACCACCGATCCGCTTCGAGAAAGACAAAGACCGCCTATGGAAAGGCATTCAGGAAGGCACAATCTCGGTAGTGGGCACTGATAGTCTCACTTACACGGCATCATTTAAGACCTCGGCGGATTTTTGGGATTGCCGAGTAGGGATTAATCTACAAGTCGCCGACACTCTGCCGCTGATGTTTGACGAAGGCGTCAACAAAGGCCGCATTGATCTGGTGACGTTGGCCAAAGTGCTGTCCGAAAATGCCGCAAAGCTCTATGGCCTCTATCCTAAGAAAGGCGCACTGACGCTCGGCGCTGATGCCGACATCGTGGTGATCGATCCAGAAAAGGAAGTGACATTGGGCGTGGCCCGTATGCGCTCGCGGGCAGATTATTCCTTGTGGGAGGGACGCAAAGTGAAAGGGGTGCCGGTGATGACCTTTTTGCGTGGCGCCTTGGTGATGGAGAATGGGGAGATCATTGGTCAAGCGCCCACGGGAAGGTTTGTGGAACAGGTGGTGAAGCCACGGGGCCTTTAGGGGTGCTGGGTGCTAGGTGTTAGGGGCTGGTCAGGAAAAAAGTGGCATGAGCCCCTTGTGAGAACATTGATTTTCCGCAAGGACTCAGTGCTTTTTACTGATTACTCATCACTCAGAACTCATTACTCATTGCTGAGGAAGGAGGTTTTATGCCACAGCAGGAAGACAAACACGCCATTTACCAGCGTGCCCAGCTCGGTCACAAGCTCGGCTATGGCAAACGGCCAGCAGTCGCAGTCATCGATTTTCAGATTGGCTTCACGGCACCTGAACGTTCCCCGCTGGCCGGCAACCTCGACGCTGAGGTAGCGGCGACCAATCAAATCATTGCTGCTGCTCGTAAGAAAAACGTGCCGGTCATCTTCACGGTGGTCGGCTACGATCCACACCGCCAGGATGATGCTGGCCTGTGGCCGGAAAAGGCGCCGTCTTTGCGTCTCCTGACCTTGGGGAGTGAGCTGGTCGAGTTGGACCCGCGTCTTGACCGCAAGCCGGAAGATCTGGTGATCGTGAAAAAATACGCGTCTGGTTTCTTCGGCACCTATCTCGCCTCAACCCTAACCATGAAAACGGTGGACACCTTGATTGTCACCGGCTGCACGACCAGCGGCTGTGTGCGCGCGACGGTCATGGACGCCTTAGCCCATGGCTTTCGTCCGATCGTGCCACTTGAAGCCGTCGGCGACCGTGCCCAAGAGCCCCACGCCGCCAATATCTTCGACATTGGGTCCAAGTACGGGGATGTGTTGCCGACGCGCGAGGTCATTGAGTACCTGGAAAATCTATAAGGTGTAGCGTGCGCTGTGCGCACGAGTCGTAGGCTGGGCTGAGCCCGCAAAGCCCAGCGCTACCTTGTTGGGCACTGCGTGCCCAACCTACCAAGCTTTATAATACGACCCTTCAGCAGTGTCATTCTGAGCGCAGCGAAGAATCTCACCGTAAGACCCTTCACGGAGTTCATCCTGAGCGTAGCCGAAGGGTTCAGGGCGGCAGCTCTGGTGTGCCAATCTCTTGTAGTCTGCTTTAGTCTGTTTGCGGGAGGAGCGAATTGTGGATAACCACCGCACGCCACTTCCCGCCTAACTTCGTATAGGTCACGGTATAGCGCCCGACCACAGCATTCACCGCTACGTCGCTGGGTTGCGCCACCAGCACGTAGTACCCCCAGACGACCCCGGTGCTCCCAGTGACGTGGAACTCAGGTTTGATCGGCGTGAAGGTGATGCTCATATTCTCCTCGAACACATTCTGCCAGACCCGCAGGTTGACTTCTTTTCCCACTACCGGCAACGGCAAGTTCGGCGAGAAAAACACGATGCCATCATCCATCAGCGATATCCACGCCTTGAGGTCGCGTTTGTTGAGCGCTGCCACCCCTTGCTCAAAAATCGTTTTCAGCTCATCGACGTCTCCACCGTATGTGACTGGCGGAGTCATAAGGGACATCACCAAAGCCAGGGCCAACGTGAGGTGTTTGTTCATCCGCGATTCCTTTCTCCCTCCTACTGACCAAGGACGTATTCTGCAGTTCGAGCACCAGCGCCGCCTAACCGCCGATCACTAATACCTGCAGAATGCAGAGACGTCAAAAGGAGAGGGGCTTCCTTTCACCGGTGCCCTGGGTTAAAACGGCTCACAGCGAGGATTTCGTCAGATTCTTATGTGAGAGAGGACAAAGGATGCGCAGCGCATCGAAATTGCTTGAGTTGGTTCTGGCATTCTCAATCATCTTGCCTGGGTGCTCACAGGCTGACACCGAACCGACGAAAGGAGGTCCTGTGATTCTGATGTCTACGTCTCAGGGTGACATGAAGATCGAACTCTACGAAAAAGAAGCGCCCGAGACGGTGAAGAATTTTCTGTCCTACCTGAACGACAAGTTCTATGATGGAACGATCTTCCACCGGGTGATCGCAGGTTTCATGATTCAGGGCGGTGGGTTTACTCCCGAGATGGAGCAGAAACCCACGAAGCCCCCGATCAAAAACGAGGCGAGCAACGGGCTCAAAAATGATACGTACACGCTGGCTATGGCGCGCACCTCTGTCCCAGATAGCGCCACTTCGCAGTTCTTCATTAACGTCAAAAACAACGACTTCCTCAACCGCGAGAAATCCCAGGATGGCGTGGGCTATGCCGTGTTTGGCAAAGTCATTGAGGGAACGGATGTGGTGAAAAAAATCGAGCAGGTGCAGACCGGCCGCAAGGGCATGCACTCTGACGTCCCAGTAGAACCTGTGGTGATCAAATCGGTAACGGTCATCTCCTCTGCCGCTAACAAGTAGAGGCGAATCTCAATCTCATTAGCAGAGAAGGAGGAAAGAAACATGCGTTTCCCATGGTGGCTGTTGGCATTGGTTATGATGTTTATCGGCACGCCGGTCGTTCCAGCCCAGAGCGCTTCACTTTCACCCGAACTCCAGAAAGACCTCGAAACCAGTCAGTACACCTACATCCAAAGCGAACGCAAAGACGGGACATTGGGGAAACCGGCAGAAATCTGGTTTCTGTACCACCAGGACGCCGTGTGGGTCGCCTCACCGACGACGACCCACCGGGTAAAGCGCATTCAGGCAGGCCGCACAAAAGCCAAGGTCGCGGTCGGGAAAGCAAGCGGCCCATCGTTCGATGCCAAAGGGTCGATCGTAAAGGATCCCGCAGTCAACAACGTCATGTTTGAGGCTTTCGCCAAAAAATACCCTGAGAGCTGGGCTTCGCATGAGAAGAGCTTCCGTGACGGACTGGCGAATGGTTCCCGTGCACTGATTAAGTACGAACCGGCAGAATAGGTGATAGTGACAGGTGATAGGTGACAGGTGATAGAGAAAACAGAGGACGGGTTTTGGCCTCTACTTCCTGTTCTCTATCACCTGTACCTTATCGATCACGACCCTGCCGCCGATATTTCTCTCCTCTCCTTGTTTGCGAGCTGATGCATCATCACGCTGTGGTGTCGTCCATAGCCAAAATAGATGCCGAAGCCGAGCAGCAACCAGATAATCAACCGCAGCCAGTTCTCCGCCGGCAGCGAGAACATCAACAGCAAACAAAAGGCGATGCCGAGAAGCGGAACCAGAGGCACCAGCGGACAACGGAACGGCCGCTCGGCCTCTGGATAGGTACGGCGCATAACGAGCACCGCCGCACACACAATCACAAACGCCAATAGCGTCCCGATGTTGACCAGTTCGGCGAGAACTCTCAGTGGCACTAAAGCGCCCATTGAGCCGACAAAGATTCCGGTCAGGATGGTCGATTTCCACGGCGTGCGAAAACGCTCGTGGACTGCGCCAAAGAAACTGGGCGGTACCAACCCGTCACGGGCCATCGCCAGCATCACGCGGGGTTGGCTGAGCATCAACACCAGGAGAACCGAGGTGATGCCTGTCAGTGCACCAAGCGAGATCAAGAACTGCGCCCACGGCAGGCCAACTTGTTTGAAGGCGTCTGATACTGGCGCATCAATGTTGATTTTGTCGTACGACACCATGCCGGTCAGGACCGCCGCGACCGCAATGTATAGAACAGTACAAAGAAGCAATGAAACGATGATACCGATAGGCACATCGCGCCGCGGGTTACGCGCCTCTTCAGCGTGGGTCGAGACTGAATCGAAGCCAATGTAGGCAAAGAAGATCACTGCCGCACCAGCGAGCATGCCCAGAGGCTCGCCTCCTTTGCCAGTCTGGCCCAAGAGCGTATGACCAAAAAAGCTGAGGCCGCTATAGCCGTAAGGTGCGAAGGGCTGCCAGTTCCGGGAATCGACATAAAACGCGCCGACGCTAATCA
>CAZAYE010000359.1:0-4717 GCA_964489255.1 uncultured Enterobacteriaceae bacterium | reverse complement strand
ACGATCAGTCTCACTGAAGGCATCGGGATATTTGAGCAGCAGGACGTCGCGCAGATAATTGAAGACCGACGCATCGCGAGCTGGGTTCTTGCGCTTGGCCCGCGCGATGGCCATTTCGATGATGGTCCGGTCCCGCTCGGTCACTCCACTCTCATCGATATAGGTGCGGTAGACAGGAAAACAGGCGATGACTTCGCGGATCGCATGGGTCAGGCTATTGAGCGTGAAGTCCCGTGAGTGGCGGTTTTGCTCGGAGAGGCGGTTGAGCTGATGCCCAAGGACGTTAATCTCACTGGACAACGACACTTGCATGATCAACTTCTTGCTCTCATAGGCCAAGTTAGAAAAATCGATACGGGTATGCGTGAAGCGGACATAGATATCGGTCAGAGATTTCTCGTTGTCCTGATCGATAAAAATCCCGTTGAGCGCAAAGAGAAAATCATAGCCAGTGGACCCCTGCACTGGCCAGTGCTCGGGCAAGCGCTCTCCTGCGTTCAGAATCTTTTCCACGATGACGTAGCAAGACAGGTCGGATGGGGGAGGGGCAGGCTCAACCTGAAGCTGAGGAGCCAGGTGGTTAGCTCGCCAGAGGGACGATGGCAACTCTGGATAGGTTCGGTCGCGCACTGCCTGGGCAGCTGCTTGTTGCAGACGATGCAGATAGCCGGCCGGGTTGTACAGCCCATCGACATGATCAATGCGGAGCCCGGTGACCTTCCTTTCTGCCAGGAGCCGGAGGACTAGATGGTGGATTGCCGCAAAGACCGTGGGATCTTCGGTTCTGATCGCGACCAGTTCGTTGATGTCAAAGAAACGGCGGTAGTTAATCTCCTCAGCCGCCACACGCCAATAGGCAAGCCGGTAGGCCTGATCAGCTAACAGGGCATCTAAAGGGTCGAAGCTGCGCGGGTTTCCTCTGGTACCGTTAAAAAACTGCACATTGGTCTCCAGAAACACGCGAATCTCCGGGCTCACCGCGGTCAGTGTCGCCAGGCGTTTTTTGATGATCTCTTTCTCCCGATTGCGCTCGATAACCTTTTCCCGGTCGGTCTCTGTACGCAGCGGCAGATGGGTGAGCGCAGTAATGATACTCCGGAACTCGAGAAAGTGAGGATGATCAGAACCAAGAGTGTGTTCTAAATCTCCCAGGCGGTGAGATAAGATTGCGGTTGAGGGACGTGGAGCAATCGGTAAGCGATGATCGTAGTAGAGGAGAAAAAAGGCCCCATCTTCGTAGCAAAGGGTCAGTTCCTGATTCTCCAGCACCCGACCGTATTGGTCCCCTAAAATAGGTAAGAGCACTTTATTGGCGAGTTCATCCTTGACCGGAGCCCAGTCGATATCAAAACACGAGGCGTATAATGAACTCGGACCGTTCTCTAACACATCCGCCCACCAGGCATTTTTGCCCTTGGCGATGCCCATGTGGTTGGGCACCACGTCGAGGAGTTGGCCCATGCCGCGGCGTTGCAGTTCACTCACCAAGGCATTGTAGTCCTCTTCGCTGCCAAGCTCTGGATTGAGCGTGTTGTGATCGATGACGTCATATCCATGTGGACTCCCTGGACACGCTTTAAAATAGGGAGACAGATAACAATCGCTCACCCCCAGGGCATGCAGATAGGACACCAGCCGCGCTGCCGCAGCGAACGTGAAAGAAGGGCTGAACTGCAGCCGATACGTTGCCAGCGGAATGCGTACGACTGAGTGCTGTTCTCGGACCTGCTGCGCCTCGCGCGCGGGGGCTTCGGCGATACGCTCTTCCATAGACATTACCTCAGCCATAGACATTACCTCAGCTCAACCGTATGGCGATACAGGGCAAAGGCAAACGGACTCAGTGTAAGGCTGCTTCGTCCATCTGCAGGCAACATCTCCGGCAGTTCCTCCTGCTCAGAACCGCCGTAGCACTGCGCCCCAGCGTCGAACACCTTCCGCCAAGGACCTGGAGGGAAAGAAGGAACGATGGACACTGACTCCGCAACGAGAGAAGCGAAGAGCAAGAGTTCTTCTTCGTGAGGTTGCCAACGGCGGATGAATAGGACCTTTTGCCTTGGGCGCACGCTGATCTCTAGATCGCGCTTGCTACAGTTGCGTAGAGCCGGAGAGCGTTTCCGTAGAGCGATGAGGTCACGGTAAAAGTGGAGCAGTGCGCGGTGCGGATTCTGCTCTCGCAAGGAGTGATTCAGGAGAGAGCGACAGAACGTTTGCGGGTCTTGCGGGTCCGGCACCTCTCGACTCCAGGCGAATTGGGCAAACTCACGCCGCCGTCCTTCCCGCACGGCCTGGACCAGCGCGGGATCCGTGTGGCTGGTAAAGTAGAGAAACGGCGCAGTCTCGCCGTACTCCTCTCCCATAAACAGGAGCGGAACATTGGGGGCGCACAGCAGCAACCCGGCAGCGAGCTTAAGCGCCGCAAATGGGACTAAGGTGCTCAGGCGCTCTCCATGTGCTCGATTCCCGATCTGGTCGTGATTCTGGCTACAGATCACAAAGCGCTCGCCAGGAAGGGACCGACTGGGGGTGCCGTGCGGCCGCCCGCGAAACTGCGAGAACTGACCCTGATAAACGAATCCGTCGGTGATGGCAGTAGCCAAATCCTGCAGACGTCCGAAGTCTTGATAGTAGCCGTTCCGCTCCCCGGTCAGGAGAGCATGCAGCGAGTGATGAAAATCATCGCTCCACTGAGCATCGAGGCCCCACCCGCCCGCGTTGAGCTCGGTAATGACGCGATGATCGTTGAGGTCGCTTTCGGCAATGACCAACATCGTCCGATCTAAGGCTCTGGCTTGGGCGTGAACCGCTTCCCCTAACTCTTGCAACACATGAGTAGGGCTCGCATCGAAGATACCGTGGATAGCATCTAAGCGCAAACCATCGAGGTGATATTCAGTGACCCAGTACAACGCGTTGTCGATCAAATAGCGGCGTACCTCATGGCTGTGTTCGCCATCGAAGTTGACGGCTTGGCCCCAAGGAGTTTTGTAACGATCAGTGAAGTAGGGACCGTATTCTCCGAGATAGTTTCCCTCCGGGCCGAGATGGTTATACACCACGTCGAGGACGACGGCTAATCCTTTTTCGTGGCATGCGTTCACAAAGGCTTTCAGGCCCTGCGGCCCGCCGTATGCTGAGTGTGGAGCGTACGAGTGAGTCCCATCATAGCCCCAGTTGCGGGTCCCAGGAAACTCCGCAACCGGCATGAGTTCCACCGCCGTGACGCCGAGCTCATCCTTCAAATACTTAAGGTAAGGGAGGATGGCAATAAGCGTGCCATCGGGCGTAAAGGTTCCAGGGTGGAGTTCATAGAGAACCAGGTCCTGCAGGGCTATCCCCTGCCAAGCATGATCCGTCCAGGCAAATGCCCCGGGGTCCACAATCGCCGATGGTCCATGAACGCCTTCGGGCTGAAAACGAGACACCGGATCCGGGCGAGCCCGCTCTCCATCGAGAAGGTAGAAGTAGCGGCTGTTTGCTTCGAGTCCTCGGACTGTGCCTATGTACAGGCCATGAGGGTGCCTCTCCATAGGCACGGTTTGGCCAGAAGAGAGACACTGGACCGCCACGGTGTTGGTTCGTGGCGCCCACACGCTGAAACAGACGGAACCATCGGGGTTGAGAGTGGCGCCTCTTTCTAGTTGCCAGACCATATCACATCCCCTCTCCGAGAAGGCTTCGCCACGAACACTCCATCCATTTAGAGTAAGACTCGATTGACAGCAGTGACAAGGGGTAATATAGTCATATTTGACCAATTAGTCAAGATTGACTTAGATAAAGGAAACGGGCTCATGCTGCCAGACATTCACATTCTCGATTCGCTGTCGACCGCTACACTTACTTCTTTGCTTTCTTGGCTGTTGACCTCGGGGGTCCGCTTGCTCTTGGTGCTGGGCGCGGCGTATTTGCTCCTGCGTGCCATCCGGTTGCTGGCGCAGCGGTTGAGCACAATGCTGCAAGGGTTCACCCAATCTCTGGAGCGGCAGAAGCGCGCCCAAACCCTGAGTCACATCGTGCAGGCGGTGGCAACGACCGTGCTGCTCGTCGTCACAGCAATGCTCGTGTTAGGAGAGGTAGGGGTGAATCTCGCGCCGATTCTCGCCGCTGCCGGCATCGGCGGCTTGGCTATTGGCTTCGGCGCGCAGAATCTCGTACGGGACGTCATCACTGGATTTTTTATTTTGTTGGAGGATCAAATCCGCGTCGGCGACGTCGTGAAGGTAGGGGACAAGGGCGGTCTGGTGGAAAATATCAGCCTCCGGGTACTCACTCTACGTGACTTCGATGGCAGTTTGCATTTGATCCCGCACGGCACTATTACCACCGTCACCAATATGACGAAGGACTATTCGTACTATTTAATGGACGTTGGGGTAGCCTATCGAGAAGACGTGGATGAGGTGATGGCAATCCTGAGGGAGGTAGGAGCGGGGCTGCGCCGGGATCCGGAGTTTGCTCTGGACATTCTCGAGGATTTAGAGGTTGTCGGGGTAGACGATTTTGCCGCCTCCCAGGTGACGATCAAAGTACGCATCAAGACGATCCCGATCAAGCAGTGGCGGGTCGGCCGGGAATTGCGCCGCCGGATCAAAAAAGCCTTCGATACTCATGGCATTGAGATCCCTTTCCCGCACCTGACCCTTTACTTTGGCGAACCCAAGCGTGGAATGGCGCCACCTCTCCACGTGACCCTCGACGCTGAACAGACAGAGAG
>CAZAYE010000358.1:0-4723 GCA_964489255.1 uncultured Enterobacteriaceae bacterium | reverse complement strand
CTCCCCTTCTATCTGTGTTACCGGGCGTATGTGCGAGGGAAGGTGGGGAGTCTTAAAGGCCAAGAACCTGAAATTCCAACACTGGAACAAGAGCGGGCGCGAGAACAGGCACGCCGGGCTTTTCGCCTCGCGGCCCGCTACGCTCGTGGAGCGCCATCTCCCGCGCTAGTAGCGGTCTGCGGTCGTATAGGAACGGGTAAATCTACGGTCGCCCGCCTGCTCAGTGAGCACACCGGCTTCTCGGTTCTCAACTCTGACGTGGTCCGCAAACGTCTGGCCGGCTTGTTACCTACGGCCCGCGTGAGTGCTGACTACGGTGCCGGCATTTACTCCGAAGACTTTACTCGACGTACCTACGCCACCTTGCTGACCCAGGCCGAGGAGGAATTACAGGCTGGGCGGGGAGTCATCGTTGATGCCACGTGTAAACGGCGGGAAGATCGTCAAGCGTTGCTAGAGTTGGGAACCCGGTTGAGGGTCCCAGTGTGGTTCCTCGAATGTCAGGCGAGTACAGCTGAGGTAGAACGTCGCCTACGGAAGCGAGAGCGCCAAGGTGACTCAGCCTCAGATGCCACCTGGGTTACGGCCCTGCAAGAACAGAGCGAGTTCCCTCCTTTTGATGATCTTCCTGACCGTTGCCACTTCATCATCAATACCGAGGGAGCCGTGGAAGATGCTGTGGCCGAGGTCGAGGAGTACCTCTCAGGTCCACCACCGTCATAGGGGCTGCTCCTTTTTGCAGTTTCAAGAACTTGGCGGTTATCTCCTTCCTTTATAAAGAAGGAGTAGTAAAAGCGACGAGGAAGAGGAGGAGGAAACATGCGCGTACAGACACCACAACAAACGGAGATCTTGCAGGGAGGAGTTAGCACGTCAACGCCGCTCTGGCGCTGTATTCTCGTGCCCATGGACTTCTCTGCCCCTTCTGAGGCAGCTTTTACTTATGCCCTCAGGATTGCCAAGGGCAGCGGGGCGATAATTCATGTCTGTCATGTCATTCCTATCCCGCATGTACTCGATGCTTTGTACGAACGCGGCCTCGAACAGCCCGAAAGTGTCAAACGCATCGAACAGAAGGCGCGCAAGCGCATCAAAGAACTCGCTCTTACGACAGGGACAGACATAGCCCTGCGTGTCCATTTCTGTGAAGGCGAAGCACTCTCTGGCGTGCTAGAGCAAGCCACGAAACTTAAGCCTGATCTTATCGTTATGGGTACCCACGGTCGGCGTGGGGCGAAACGATTCTTTCTGGGCAGCGTCGCAGAGGGGGTAGTGCGCCGGGCTCCGTGCCCGGTGCTCACACTTCGTCCTCCGCTCGATCCCACCAGCCAGGAAGACAAAAAAGGAGCAACCCTATGAGCCAGCTGCACTGTCGAACAGGACTGAGACCATAGCCACGTGAGAACTGCTGGTGAGATTTGACGAACGAAATCGGTAATAGGACTGCCAACCAGGAAATGGTAGAACAGGCTTCCAGCCTGTCCAGAGCACGGGCTAGAAGCCCGTGCCACCAGGGCTTGATTACCTCTCTTGTTCGTCAAAATTCATTAGGTTTAGGTAAGGCAGGTACGAAGGCCTGCCTTTACCTGAACGCAACTGGCTCACGACGGATAGTTTCTAGAATTCGTAGAGGGGTCTTTATTGCGCAGCTGGGCGTGGCAGCCGAGCAACGAGCACCGGACAAGGGGCGTGGCGGACAACTCGCTCAGCGACGCTCCCGAGCAGCACGTGAGCGAGACCGGTACGGCCATGTGAGCCCATCACGATCAGGTCTGCATGTTCGCGCTCAGCTGCCTGACAGATCTCCCAAAACGGGTCGCCGAGAACCGCTCGGATTTCTACTGCAACAGTGCTTGCTCCCTTTTTTGCAACGAACTCCCCAAGTCGCTTCTCTGCATCAGCAATGATTTCTTCTTCCATCTTCGCCAGGTCTATTACATACACACTCTCTGGATACGCTAGATGAGAGAATGAAGGGGCAGCATGCACGAGCACGACCTTCGCCCCTAATCTTTCTGCTAATCCCAGCGCCCACTGAAAGGCATGCTCTGCATATGCAGAAAAATCGCACGGTACCAAAATCGTCTTGATTTGCATAATTGTACCTCCTGTCAATAACTCACCCTACTGATCTTCGTGATCTTTCATTGTGCAGCAAAATCGCTGCCGCTCAAAGGATAGCCAGACAGGCTTAATAAGGAAGCGGATTTCTCGGAAGCGAGAAAAAATGCAAAGAAATTTCTCACAACTAGGAAGGATCCAGGTATCCCTCAATATTGCAATCGGTATGGGGCTGACCGTACTGAGGAGGTATGTGTTGCTCCGGAGGCAGAAGTGGCACGGCAGTTGCTCATGAGTCTCTCAGAGATTGAGGGAATAACTGCTAATGACAGCAAGAGAATACAGGCAAGTGATCGGCAACAGTGCCTTGAGGACTGAAGGAAAGAAAGTTCAGGATCAGATAGGTGAGATGAACTTCACGCTGCCAGAGAGCTGGCACGACCAGTCGATCGACGAGATTGCCGGACGACTCACTACGGATACGATACACGGTCTTTCGTCACAAGAAGCAGCAGCCCGGCTGGCCCACGCAGGGCCCAACGAGCTGCGGAAGGGTGAGACCATCTCGCCGTTAGCCATCCTGGCTGGCCAGTTCCGCAGCTTGGTGATTTGGGTGCTCCTGGTCGCCGCGGTCGTCTCCGTCGCCCTCGGCGAACTGATTGACGGTCTCGCTATCATCGCCATCGTGCTGCTGAACGCGATCATCGGTTTCTTGCAGGAGTATCGGGCTGAGCGAGCGGCTGCTGCCCTGGCTCGTCTCGCCGCTCCCCGGGCCAAGGTAGTGAGAGGTGGGCAGGCGGCAGTCATTGCAGCAGCTGAGGTCGTGCAGGGCGATCTACTCCTGCTTGAAGCCGGTGATCTGGTTGCGGCGGATGCGCGCTTGATCGAAGCCTCAGCGCTGCGCGCCAATGAGGCGCCCCTCACGGGCGAGTCACAGCCGGTGGAGAAAGAGACAAGGATCTGTGTGCCCGACACCCCTCTGGCAGACCGCACGAACATGGTCTTTCTCGGTACTAGTATCGTTGGCGGTTCTGGGCGAGCGCTGGTAGTGGCAACGGGGATGGCGACCGAGGTCGGACACATCGCTGATCTATTATATACGGCGACGAGCGATGAGACCCCGCTGCAGAAGCGACTTGACTTGGTCGCCCGGCGCTTGCTGTGGGCCTGTCTGGGAATTGTGGTCCTAGTCTTTGCTCTGGGCTTGCTGCGGTCCATTGCGCCTTTCGAACTATTTCTGGGAGCGGTCAGCTTGGCGGTGGCTGCGATTCCGGAGGGTCTGCCAGCAGTGGTGACGGTGGCGCTCGCCCTGGGTATGCAACGGATGGCGCGACGTAACGCCCTGGTCCGACGTCTGCCGGCTGTCGAAACCCTGGGGTGCGCCCAGGTCATCTGCAGCGACAAAACTGGCACCCTAACCGTGGGGGAAATGACAGCCCGCCAGCTGGTTACCCACGATCGCGTTTTCAACGTCAGCGGAGAAGGCTACGCGACCAACGGAGTCTTCTTTACCAATGGCACAGAATGGAACGCGGCGGAAGATGTAGTGCTCCTCGAACTTCTCCACGCGGCCGCAGCCTGTAACGATGCCGAGCTCGTGGAGCGGGCCGGGCGGCCAGCCATTGTGGGTGATCCCACGGAGGGTGCTCTGCTGGTGGTCGCGGCAAAGGGAGGCGTAACACGCGGGACCATCGAGTCGGAGATGCCTCGACTCCATACCATTCCCTTCGATTCCGATCGCAAACGCATGACGGTTATCCGCCGTCGAGAAGGCCAACCCTGGGCCTTTACCAAGGGAGCGCCAGAGGTCATTCTTGATCGCTGCACTCACATCCGAACCGCAAAAGGAATGGAAAGGCTGACAGAGAGCGACCGCGCCAGAATGACTGAGGCTGGCGCGCTCATGGCAAACGAGGCCTTGCGGGTGCTCGCCCTTGCCGAACGACCACTCGACACATTTCCTCACTCCCTCGATGAGAGGCCCGCTGACGACGGCGTCGAACGAGAGCTGACGCTGCTGGGGCTGATCGGTTTGCAGGACCCGCCGCGGGCCGAGGCACGTGAGGCAGTCAAGCGGTGTAAGCGTGCCGGTATCCGCACGGTGATGATCACCGGCGATCATCCTGACACCGCGCGCGCGATCGCCCGTGAACTCAATATGCTTGACCACGGCGACGAGGTTGCGGTGGGGCTCGAGCTTGACCGCCTGAGCGATGAGGCGCTCAGCCAACGCGTGCAGAGAATTTCAGTGTATGCGCGAGTCACGGCTGAGCACAAACTCCGCATTGTGCGGGCCTGGAAGTCCCAGGGTGCGGTGGTAGCCATGACCGGCGACGGGGTCAATGATGCCCCCGCGCTGCAAGAAGCCTCCATCGGCGTCGCCATGGGCATCAGCGGGACAGAGGTCACCAAGGAAGCTGCTGACATCATCATTACTGACGATAATTTTGCCTCGATTGTTGCGGCGGTGGAGGAAGGCCGGGGGATTTACGACAATATTGCCAAGACCTTAGGGTATTTGCTGGCTGGCAATGCGGGTGAGCTTACCGTCATGCTCATCGCAGGCCTCGTAGGCTGGCCGCTCCCGCTGCTGCCTATTCAGTTACTGTGGATCAATCTTGTCACGGATGGACTGCCGGCCCTGGCGCTCGCCACCGACCCG
>CAZAYE010000357.1:0-4723 GCA_964489255.1 uncultured Enterobacteriaceae bacterium | reverse complement strand
CTCAAGGCTGAGCGTAAACGTCTGCAGATCGAACATGCGCCGCACCTCTCGACGCGCGCCAAAAGGGTCAAACTCGCGGACAAGATTTCGAACGTCCGCAGCATTATTCACACGCCCCCGGCAGAGTGGTCGCTAGAGCGCAAGCGGGAGTATCTGGACTGGAGCGAACGGGTCGTAGCGGGTTGTCGTGGGTGTAATGCGGCTTTGGAGCAAGCCTACGCTGAAGCGCTAGCGGAAGGGAGGTGGATTCTTAAGATCTAGCGACCACCCAGGGAGTGCAGAGCGCCCTATCACTTTCAGGTGGCTGACCGGGAAATGCCCCAGCTTTCTTTCTGACTCCAGGACCATACAGTCTCTATCGACTGTGGTGGCATATCGCTGTGCTCCTCAGGTGGCGTGGGCAGAGGAAGAGAAGAGGAAGCAAGCGGCAGCGCACCGACCAGAGCCGCAAAAACATCTCGTGCGGCCTGAAGTTCGGCTGGCGGGGTTAACTCCTCGGGCGTGAAGAACAGCCCAAGCCGCCCGAGCATACGGCCCACACTGATCCGGCTCGACCACATGACGAGTGGGATAGCGAGCCCCAGACCGAGCAGCACTGGGGTCAGCCACCAGAAGAATTGCGGAGCCAAGAAGAACGTTACCGCTCCCCACGCGACCCCAATCAGAGTGGGAACGAGCAGATAACGCGCCGTCTCATGTATCCCAATACTTCGGTCATCGCGGGTCTGTGGATTCCAGGACACAGTGTGGCCCCAGTAGTTCGCCTCGCCGAGCTGCCAAAAACATAGGCCGGTCGCGAGCATCGGGCTGTAGAGCCGGGACGCAGACTGGACGAAGCGTCCAAACATGGTCTGTTGCCCTACAGGCATCGGCACGGTCTGGATGATGCCAGCGCGAGGAGTCGCCTGTATCGCACGGACCAGGGTGAGGATCGTCTCTCCGGACATAATGCTGTCCGCATCAAGCACGACCATGAAATCGTAGTGTTCCCCCCAGCGGCGGCAGAAATCGGCGAGGTTGCCGGCCTTACGGCTAGCATTGCGCTCTCGCCTGCGGTAGAAAATTTTCCCTTCAGCGCCGAGGCGGCGACACAACACCGCCCAACCGCTTTCCTCGATGGCGGCGATTGCCGGGGCCGTGGTATCGCTGAGGAGGAAGAAATCGAAGTTCGTAATGTCGCCAGCACTGCTCAACGAACGAAACGTCGCCTCGAGACCCGCGAGAACTTGGGCGGGATCCTCGTTGTAAACTGGCATGACTACGGCGGTGTGCGTCGTGAGGGGGGCAGACAAGGCCTGCTGCCACGGTGGGAAGCGGTGCAGCGAGATTGGCTCAAGCTTGGCAAGCTGGAGAACAAACCCAATCACCGCTGTCCAGAACGCGACCGTGATCCAGCCGAACGTCACGGCAAAGAGAAAAAGGATAAAGGTGCGGCTTTCACCGGCTTTGAGTGGTTGGTCCGATACCCAAAATGCGACGATGTTATCGTGAATTTCCTCGTCCATAGGAATCTCAATAAGATGTACCGCCCCTTTTCCCCACTGCCCACCACGCGGCTCAACCCAGAAGCTTGGGCGACACTCGAAGTGGGATTCGAGATCAAGGTAGTGAGCGAAATTCCGATCTCGTTGAAGAAGGCCAAAGCCGCGAGGGGCTTCATCGAGGAGCGAGGAGACACGAAGCTCTTTCGGGTTCGAAAGAGGCCGCCAGATCCGCTCGTCTTTCCCAGTATGCATAAACAGCCCGTCGGAATCGTGCACTTCCGGCCGATAATCATCGACCGAGCGAACCTGATTCTCGCCGACAAAAAACATGCTCGTCAGCGGCGCAATGCCAAGCCTCTTCACTTCGGCACGCGCGAAGAGTGTGGTCTGTACATCCATCGCCGTCTCCGTGTCGGGGATGAGGTGAAAGCGGTAAGCGCCGGTCAGCGACTCGCTATCGAGAAGTGCATAGACCGTCATAGAAGTCGCGCCGGGTGCTGGCCGGACAAGCCAGAACTCGCGGAAGGCTGGAAACTCTTCACCCTCAGGCAGTGCCGTGTCGATCGCTAGTCCGCGCGCCGAAATGCCATAAACTTGATTGCGTCCTACCATGCGAAAGTATGAGGCACCCAGGAACACCGTAACCTCATCTTTGTAGTCAGGACGATTGAGCGGATAGTGGATACGGAACCCGGCAAAGCCGAGGTCAGTCGGGAGCTGGTCCTTGAGACTAGTCTTCCCATAATTGAACATGGCCTTGTTAAAGTGCAAAGTGCGGACGGTGCCATCCTCGACGACACGGATGCGTACCGGCTCGCGGTACAGAAAGCCGAGGTGGAAGAATTGTATCTCGAACAGCCGTTCTCCATGCCATAGTGACTGAGCCGGCTGGAACCGAATAGCACGGTAGATATCATAGTCGAGATCAGCCAGCGGCTGTGGCAACTGAGAGGTGAGTGGCGCGTATGGCTGCGCGGCAAGGTTGCGTGCCTGTTCGACCACACGTACGAAGAGGGGGATCCTCTCCTTTCTCAGTCGCCGATACTGGGAAAGAGAGTAAAGCCAACCAGACAATCAGAGCGGTATATATGGTAGCTTTCACCGGAGGCCCATGGAGGTCAACCACAGGGACTACACGAAAAGGGCAGGTTACCACTCCAACTGATAGCCACGCCGCGATGCGGAGGAGAAAGGAATTCCACCCCCTTCGGTGACAGCGAGAGAATGGTGAGACGGCAGTACTGGCTGCCTGCTCAGCGGAATCCGGAATGAGTCTTTTTTGGCTATGCTCATTGTCAAAGAATTTCCTTACTTGAAGTACTACGTGGTCACGCTGTAGAGGTCGCTTCTGTCTCTGCTATCGGCCAACATTCGAGCCTAATCTATAATAACGAAAAATTTCTGGAAGCAAGTACAAAAGCAGAGAAGAGGTTTCATCTTCGTCCTCCGAGGATCTCACTACGCCCTTAGCTCATTCAAGGGAGAGACCCTATGGCAATGACAGAGCCATTATGGAACGCGAATGATCAGATGGCGAGACTGGCTGAGCTGACAAGCCATGACAGCAAGTTGAAAGAGGAGCCGTTGCATCGCGATGTGCGCTCACTCGGTCGGCTGCTCGGCGAGGTGCTCAAGGAGCAAGCCGGACAGGCGTTATTCGCTGCGGTCGAGGAACTCTGCCTCTTGGCAATTCAACAGCGGGAGCGCATGCGACAACAGGGGACTGACAGGAGTAGTCCCGGCGAACACGAACTGATGAAGCGTGCCGGACAGCTTGTTCATGGAATGACGATCTCCGAGCTGTATCAAACGATCAAAGCGTTCGCTCCCTATTTCGAGTTGACCAACCTTGCGGAAACCAATCATCGTAAGCGTCGTCGTCGGGCGGCGCAGCTTTCCCTAGACCTCCCGCCTCAGCCTGGCTCGTTTCGCGGCCGTGGCGGCACGGTCGGTCGTGGCGGGGGGCCGACACACCAAGCGATTGCGGCGCAGCCGGCCGGCGCATTTAGCGGCGCACTTAAGACCACCGAACAAGGCGAGGTCTTGAATTGGAAATACGCTGAGCCGGTGTTAGCCGAACGCAATCTTGAACTCATGATCGCTGCCTCGTTGGAGGTTCTTGTGCGGCCCGGCGGCTCCGGAGCAGGGGCCAGAGTTGAATGGGAGGCGGCCATGGAGGCGATGTCCGCCGATGCCTTCGCGTTTTACCGTAAGCAAATTGCTGAGAACCCGGATATCCTGCCCTACTTCGAAGAGGCAACGCCAGTGCTGGAGTTCGAGCTCGCCAAGATCGGCTCTCGTCCGGCACGCCGCAGCCAGCGCCACGGTTTTGTATCGGTCTATAAGAAGGTTGGGGCTCAAAGAAGCGGGGATTCTGCACTGTCGTCCCGATCCGGAATGCAGTATAGAGAAGGGACTGGTGTCACTCGGCCGCTCACCGCGCTGGCACCGCTATTTCTAGGTACAGAGGACCTCAACGGATGCTGACCTTACTCCTCCAGTGGTTCTTAAGCGCCCTGAGCTTACTGATTGTGGCGCACCTCGTTCCTGGGTTTGAGGTGCAGGGCTTCGGCGTCGCCTTGATCGCCAGCGTCGTCATTGGCTTGATTAATAGCACCCTCGGACTGCTCCTCAAGCTCCTCACTTTTCCCCTAACTCTCATGACCTTCGGGCTGTTTCTCTTGGTCATCAACGCGCTGATGTTGCGCTTCGCTGCCCTTTTTGTCCCCGGCTTTGTGGTCCACGGGTTCCTGCCGGCGTTGTTGGGCGCGGTCGTGCTGGCTCTCGTCCACCTAGCTCTGCGCGCTCTGGTCGCTGACTGACCGCCGTGCACCAGGGATCTCCAAGCTAACGTACGAGACCTGCGGGCATGAAGTGCACTGAGGGACCCAAAAAATACCAGGTCCCCTTCGCACGGTTCCCTTCGATCTCGATGATGGGATTCATCACCATGTGCTGCGAGAAACTGATCAGGTGCTGGAAGGTCTGGAACAGCTAGCTTTCGGCAAGGGGTGCTCTGGGGAGCAGTAGGGGCGGCCCTGCGTGCCATTGGTGTCAAGATAAGCTCCCACCTTTGGCTAATCTGACGCAGCCGACACGGAGAGGTAGCGTCTCTGATCTCTTGTGACTGACAGAACCCTCCCCTCGGGTCCGGCGGCACGGCCCTGTGCACTCAACCCACCACTTTCGCGTGGGACAGGAGCGGGACGGTCTTGTGTTCGCCGTTCCTCTCTGCCAAG
>CAZAYE010000356.1:0-4738 GCA_964489255.1 uncultured Enterobacteriaceae bacterium | reverse complement strand
GAAAAACTCACTTCCGCCGTTGTCAAAGCGAAAGCGAAAGAGTTCGGTGTTGATTTGGTCGGTATTGCTGACGGCAAAGTGCTTGATGCGCATCCGCCGGACCCCAAACATCCCCAAACTCCCTCCCTGGTGAGCCGGCGTGACGGCAAAAGTGTCATCGTCCTTGCCAAACGCCAATTAGTTGGCACTGCACGTCTCAAAGACTGGAATGAGCGCCACAAACAGTATGCGGCCGAACTCACGCTCTCGCAGCTCGAAGAAGCTTCTCTGAAGCTCGTCTATTTCCTCGAAGATGAGGCCGGATACCCGGCCCTGATCATTCCTCCAGTCCATACCGACGCAACCAGAAATTACCGCGCCTACATGGAAGGAGGAACTTATGGAGCACTCTCACTCGTCCATGCCGCGGTCGAAGCTGGGCTCGGGACCCTGGGCCTTAACCTCATGCTGCTTACACCTGAGTATGGTCCGCGGGTAACCCTTACGGCAGTTTTGACTTCAGCAGAACTTGAGCCCGATAAACGGATGACCACTCCGCTGTGTCTAGGAGAGGAGTGTGGCCGCTGTCTGATGGCCTGTCCTGGGGACGCCATTTTGCAGTGGGGATTGGAGAAGAAGAAATGCGCGCCGTATGCTTCGCCATACGGTTTTTCTCATGTGGTGAAGCATGTGGGCAATGTCCTGCGCGCGGGCAGTGTAGAGGAAAAGGCTGAGCTGCTGCGGAGTGGTGATTCCTTCAATCTCTGGCAAACGATGCTGCGGGGAGTTGGGGCATACACTGGCTGCACCCGGTGCGTGGATGTGTGTCCCGTTGGTCAGGATTACGGACGGCACCTGCAGGACGTGCAGGAAGAGATTCCCGAAACAACGCCCGAGAAAGTCGCTCGTCTAGTCGAAATGAAACGCCTCCGTGCTACCGGCGAGAAAATCGAAGGGCTGGAACGGTCACGGCGGTGGATTGGGGAAAAGAGTAATGAGTGACGAGCAATGAGTAATGAGGAAGGGGTGGAAAGTTTCATTCGACATTCCGAATGCTGAGAGCTGAGTGCTTGCTTATGGACTTTCGCGCTATCACCTTACAACTTGATGACATCAATGAGGTCGCCCGCCTCACTCAGCTGGCCGAGGCTGCGGGTTTTGGCCTGGCTTGGGGAATCGATACCCCGCGCTCCAATGCTTTCGTGCACCTGGCAGCGATGGCGGCCAGCAGCAAAAAGATTCAGATCGGCTCCGGTATCGCCCGTGCGTTCGTACGGGGGCCTTTGCAGACTGCAACTGCGGCGGTTGATCTCGATCGGCTGTCGCATGGCCGCATGGTCCTTGGCCTTGGCAGCGGGACGCGCAAACAGAACCTGTTTGAGCTCGGGGTCTCCATCGATCATCCCGCTTTGCAGATCAAAGAACTCATCCACATTATCCGTCAGGTGTGGGCGTTGAATGGGGAGGGAAACTTAGACTTTCAGGGCAAGTTCTACCGCCTGAATGCCCGTGGGTTTACCCTGACAAAACCGCTCCGCCAGGACCTGCCAATCTATATGGCGGCGGTCAATCACTTCATGCTACGTACGGCTGGCGAAGTCGCTGACGGTTTGGCTGGGCATCCCTGCTTCTCAGTTAAATATATAAAAGAGGTGGTGCTGCCGCAGCTTGCCATCGGCTGGCAGCGGGCTGGCAAGAGCCGTAAGGATTATAAAATCACGAGTTGGATCATCACGAACATTGACAAGGATCGGCAGCAGGCGCGACGCGAGGCCGCCTATCAAATCGGTTTTTACATGTCTACCCGCTCCTATGGGGGCTTGATGGATTTTCACGGCTGGCAGAAAGAAAAGGAGGCGATTCGGGTCGCGTTCTTTGAGAAACGAGACATGGAGGCTGTAGCCGATGCGGTTTCAGACGAAATGATCGACACCTTGGCGCTCGCTGGCACGCCGGACGATTGCCACCAACAGTTGGCACGCTACCGAGAAGTACTAAACTTCCCCACGCTCTACACGGCCGGCGTCGGGCCGGCACGAACCGTGCCGCAGGAGCGGGTGCGCGAGAACCTGGAGAGGATTATTCAGACGTTTGCGCAGTAGATAGCTGCCGACGAAGGAGGAAGATGTGGCTTTGCCTGAAGGGCCGATCCCTGAACAACTCAACCTGGCTGCCTATCTCGCTGACCGTCAAGTTGCGCTCGGCCGCGGTGAGCGGGTAGCATACTACACTGACGACGGTCCGCTCACCTACGCTGAGCTCGCTATCTTACAGAACCGCTATGGCAACCTGCTGCTCGCTGGCGGCGTAGAAATGGAAAACCGGGTCGCCCTCATTCTCTACGACTCGCAGGACCTGCTGGCCGCCTTCCTCGGCGCCATGAAAATCGGGGCTGTGCCGGTTGTGCTCAATCCCTATGCGCCAATCGACTTGTATGTCTATTTCCTCAATGACAGCCGGGCAAAAACCCTGATTATCGAAGATTCGGTCTGGCAACACCTGGCCGCTCGACGGGCAGAACTGAAGGCCCTCAAACAGGTGATCGTTAGAGGGGAGGGGAACGAAAGTGGGACTGCTGTGGCTGCTCTGCTGAAAGACGCCTCACCTGAACTTGCGGCGGCGCCGACCCACAAGAATGATATGTGCTACTGGCTTTACACGTCGGGCAGTACGAGCCTCCCCAAAGCGGTGGTTCACTTGCATCATGATCCCTATTCGTGTTTGCAGTTTTCGGTGTCGTTCTGTCAGTTGGACGAGAGCACGGTGTCGTTCTGCTTCAGCAAGATGTTCTTTGCTCTCGGCTTATTTACCACAGTTTTCCTTCCCTTAGCGTCTGGTGCGACCGCGGTCATCACCCAGCAGCGGCCTACTCCGACAGAGACGTTTGCCATTCTGCAGCGACACCGGCCAACCCATTTTTATTGCGTCCCGACCTTCCTCAACGCCATGCTGCAGGTATCAGAAGCAAGTGGCGATATGGACTTGAGCTTCCTGCGCTATTGCGCTTGTGGGGGTGAGCCGTTGCCGCCACGGGTGTATCAGGAATGGCGTGAGCGCTTTGGCGTGGAATGGTGCGACGTGATGGGACTGACGGAGACGACCTTCATTGCCCTGGGAAACCGTCCCGGGCAGGTCCGACCAGGGAGTTCTGGCAAGCCCACCCCAGGGACTGAGATGCGGGTGGTGGACGACCACGGTCAGGATGTTCCGGTTGGTCAGGAAGGTCATCTCCTAGTCAAGATGGATAGCATCACGCCTGGTTACTGGTTGCAGCAAGAAAAGACGAGGGCGGTGATTGAAGGCGAATGGCTCCGCACCGGCGATCTCTACCGAAAAGATGAGGACGGTTACTTCTGGTTCTGCGGCCGTTCGGATGACATGCTGAAGACCTCGGGCCTATGGGTGTCGCCGTTGGAAGTCGAAGGCGTCCTCATGGAACATCCGGCGGTGTACGAGTGCGCGGTTGTGGCCCGGCGCGATGCTGACGGTCTGGATAAAATCCGAGCCGTGGTTGTGCTCAAGGCCGGGTATGACGAGACCGTACAAGATGAGTTGGAAGCGCACCTGCAGGACAAACTGCCACGTTACAAAGTTCCGCGCTGGATCGAATTTGCCGACGCTTTGCCGAAAACCGCCACTGGCAAGATTCAACGTTTTGCGCTGAGACAGTCGGATCAAGGGTAAACGAAAACCCTTCAAGAAGACATCCGCTGGGTGATGTACACCTTAGGGATCACCGTGATAGAGGATTCATACCATTAACAGAAGAGGAGTACAGCATGGCTGCCCGAGCAGTTGATTTTAAAGATGTTAAATCCCTGGTTGGACAGGAACTTGGCGTTTCCGATTGGCACCTGGTTACCCAGCAGGAGATCAACGCCTTCGCTGATACCACTCACGACCATCAATGGATTCACATTGACGTGGAGCGTGCCAAAAAGGAATCTCCCTTTGGCGGGCCAGTCGCGCACGGCTATTACACCCTATCGCTAGCACCTTATTTGATGAGTCAGATTTGGTCTGTACAAGGGATCAGGATGGGTGTGAACTACGGACTCAACAAACTGCGCTTTCCTGCGCCTGTGTTAGTGGGCAAGCAGGTGCGGGCCCGGGCAACCCTGAATACTGCTGAGGACGTTCCCGGTGGTCTCCAAGTCACCGTGGGCATTACTTTTGAAGTCGAGGGCAGTGACAAGCCGGTTTGCGTGGCTGAGGGCGTGTTCCGCTATTACGCCTAGTCAGGTTTGGCGCAGGGCCAAAAGAGTATTCATACAGAGTTCCCGCGTTGTTTTCCTCTGTGTCAGGCGACAGCTTCGCCCCTCTCTATTTCAATAGCAAGATGGATCTTCAGCAGCTTCTTGATTTCAATCAGCTCCGGCAATTTTTTACTCCCCAGGTTGATGACGCAGCTCTCCAATCCGCGCTGAACCGTGTACGCCAGGGATTGCCGCCTCCGGTGATCTGGCTCTTCGGTAAAGTTCAGGCTGGTAAGACTTCGATCATCCGCGCCCTGACTGGGGCCGAGCGCGCGCAAATTGGCGATGGCTTCAAACCCTGTACCCGTTGGGCAGCGCGCTATGATTTTCCTAACTCCGACTACCCTCTCGCAGTCTTTCTTGATACACGAGGCTTCGGTGAGGCGGGATATAATCCCCAGGAGGACCTTGCTGCCTTCCAGAGCGAAGCTCATATGCTCTTGGTCGTGGTCAAGGCCATGGACATGGCGTTAGAGCGGTTGCTTGCCGCTCTGGCAACGATC
>CAZAYE010000355.1:0-4744 GCA_964489255.1 uncultured Enterobacteriaceae bacterium | reverse complement strand
AAACCGAGCAAGCCCCCAGCGGACCGGAGACCTCCCGCAGGACCCCCGAGGCGCTTCAATTCGTCCACAGGACGGAGCTGCCGCTGTTTAACGTCGGCCCCGGAACAGAAGGCGCGTCCCGCCCCGGAGATGATGAGGACATGCAGATCGTCATCCTGGTCAAAATCGCGGTGCGCCTGCAGCAGCTCATCACCCATGGTGTCGTTGTAAGCGTTGAGCAGGCGTGGTCGGTTCAGGGTAATGTGCGCAACGCGTTCTCTGGTCTCATACAGGATGGTTTCATAGGACATGCGACCGTCTCCCCCACGTGCCAGCCGGGGCACTCCCTGGGCCCCGTGCCATAGGAGCCCGCTGCTCTGGTTGCAGCACGTGAGCACCATGTCACCGAGCCCCTCTCACAGCTGGCATCATAGTGACTGGCCCGGAGGCTGTCAACCGCATCGCTGTGACGCCCGACCTTCCCCCACCCAGTGATACA
The DNA here is from genome assembly GCA_964489255.1 of uncultured Enterobacteriaceae bacterium. Classification (GTDB taxonomy): domain Bacteria; phylum Desulfobacterota; class Binatia; order Bin18; family Bin18; genus CAZAYE01. The sequence continues at coordinate 4,266 of CAZAYE010000355.1, read as the reverse complement.
CCCGCCCTAACCAGGAAGATTTGTGGCCTTCAAGCCACGCGCTTGCAGCAGGTCCGCCAGTTCCCATGGGCTCACACCGAGCAGTTCAGCGAATCGGGCCGTGGAGATCTGTAACGCTTGCCACTGCTGATAGAGTTCGGCCAGGCGTGCTTCAAAGCCAGCCTTGAGCCATTCTGTCCCTTTGTTGGGATCGCGTTCTAGTACAGCTTTGAGGACCTGTTCGAGGTCTTCAGGCATGGGAATCGAGACGAGGCTCATGGTTGGAGTCTCCTCAACATAGCGAGCGAGTGCGGGACGAACCCCACAGGGTAACGGGGGCTTACGGCCTGGACAATCTGTTGTGCCGCACTTAACGGGAGTTCACCGCGTGCGGCTCGCCCGATGATAAAATCCAGGAACAACTGACACGAGACACCCAACCGATGCGCAATAATCAACGCCAGAAAGTCATCGGTGACCATGATCGTACCAGCCCCCAAGTGCATCGTGAGGCGAAGAGCCTCGGACTCACCCTGTCCCAACTGGTAGTGCTGCAAATCCTCTAATGGTGGTCCTATTGCCGAGGCATCGACCATCCGAATATAGCCAGTCTGGATGAGCCTGGTGGCAGTCAGCGCATCAGGCCGTACCCCACCTCGGGTGACTACTTCTGTGTATACCGCTGGAGGAATCTGTACGGCAGTGCCGGCCAGAGCGACCTCTGCGACAGCGCGGTTACCCACGGCAAATTGACAGCTCGCTATGAGTGGACTCGCATCAAAGACAAACCTGCAGGTAACCACGCTTAGTCCTCTCCCCCAGCGTCATCATCTTGGCAAGGGCAGTACAGAGAGGGTGAGCTGATCCTCTCTCCTTGCACAACGTGCGTTACTTATGGCATCCGCTTTTCGCCTGGGTTTTCGTGGTAGCTGCCGGAGGTGTCACATCGAGAACGATCACATCGAGGCAGTACGCCTTATCTGCCGGAATACGTGCCCGTAACGCTTGCTCTAATGCTAGAGCACAATTGGGTCTGGCTACTCCTTGTGGAGGGGGAGGGACTTGTCCGCCACGGTCTTCCCCAAACCAGAAAACGAGATAAATACCAAAGCCAGTAGCGTGTGGATCACGCGCATACAATCGGTCGAGTTGATTTTCGCAGGCAGTCCAGAGGTCCTTATGGGTATGTCTTTTCACTTCAATGGGTAGCTTTAGGCCACTGCCATCGTAGAGGACTATATCGGCGCGTTTGTCGGCTGCCATATGTCCCTCTGGTTCTACAGCAATGTCGAGAGGAGAGAGACGTGGCGTTAAGAGCCCAATGAGACTGTCGCGGCAGATGTCTTCATGGCGGGGTCGCTGCAGGCTGCCTGACCGTGAGAGTTCCCAAAACTGCTTATAAATATCGATGTTTGCATGCCGGATCTCACTGCAAAGCGTTCTTAGATGGGCCTTCGTGAGGGCGTCTAGGTCGGCCATATTAGCAGGTTGTCCACCGCGTAAGGTTTCGACGGTTTTGTCCCAATCGGGCTGTACATAGTGGTGGTGCCGGCGTATTTTCGCGTGCTTGGCAATGGCATGGCGGAGATGGTCACGATAGCTAGTAAGTCGCGTATTGCCTTCCAGGGCCCTCAACGCTGCACCCGCTTCTTCTGAGGGGTCTCCCGATAAGGCTTCAATCTGCCACCGGACAAACTCTGGAGCCTCCCAGTTATTGTGGTCACTGGTAATCGCTTTCCCTATGGGACGATAGATATTTACGAAGTATCGCCCTATGAGCAAAGCGAAGAATTGCCTTTGCTGCACAGTCAGGGTCAGTTTGTTACTCGCTTGTGCGCTCGTTGTCTGTTCTACAAACTCTTTGACTGTCCAAAGCGCTTCTTTTCGGCAGCGGAGGTAGTTCTCTAGAATCCTCTGAAAGTCCTTCGGCGAGAGCAGATATCCAGTTACCATCCATAACACCCGTTGATCGCCCCGAACACGCCCACGAACTGTAAGGACGTTTTTTGCCAGCTCTGCGAGCTGTTTCCAGGAGCTTTCTTCTAACAAAGTCGCATACAACAAATGTCTAAGGTTCTTTAATGGCGCTGAGGGAAACTTCGCCAGATACAGTGTACAAAGCCATGTCCAGATTTGCTGCGGTTGTTTCGGGAGGTCGGACACAAAGAAGCGCTCAAGTAAATGGGTAAATGCCCCCGCGACTTCGATGTTGTTCCGTCGTTGGCTATGGCGATCCTCATCGCTATTCAACGCGCATAGGGCGGAGATGACCTCGGGAAGATAGGGTGCTGGGATAGCAGACGTAAGTTCCCATAGCTCACTGCCTATGGGACCTTCTGAGTCGTTTAAGATATCTTTAAAGACAGCAACAATGTCATTCGTTGTGCAAGATGCAGGATAAAGTTTCTCCAGGACACAGGCCCGAAGCCTTGCGGTCGATCGGTCACTAACGAGACGCTGCCTATAGACGCTTATGACATCATTCACGCCGCCCGGTATGACGTGCAATAGTGCCTCAAATGCGTCTATCCTCTCGGAATACGCAGCGTGGCTGTCAGCAAAAATCGACTTGAGAGTATCACGGAGGGCAGGGACCTCCGGCCCGTTCTTAATCGCATCCAATACAACACTGCGGAGGTGATGCCCACTCTGCGCATCCGTAAGAATTGATTGGAAGTCTTCCACCATCTCTGGCCCCGCAAGTCCACCGAGTGGCTTGTCAGTCCAGTCGTCGGCGCGGAACCATGGATCGCTCTCGGCGACTCTGTGCAGCGCCTGCAGCAGTCCTTTTCGCAAACTCGGCGACATCGATGCCGCGTCACCATATACCAGGACGCCGTAGGGGTCGGCCCCGATAAGCACCGGAGCGTGCTCAGGCGAGAGCGTTGCCAGCCAGGCATGCAGCCCACGCAACTCAGGTGTTGGTACTCCTTTTACGCAGAGTAAGCTCTGGATACGGCCGAGCGGGAGACCCTGTTGAAGCTTTTTGGCCAACCAGCGTGCCGCGAGAAATTCGGCAACCGTGCGATGGCTATACGTGACCTGCTCATCAGCAACAGTAACAAATGCTCGTCGACATAAAGCTGCCTCCACCTTTGGCAGGTCATCAAAAGGGACGTAGCGGTAACTACGATAATCAGCCTTGGGCGAATTGGGCCGTAGGCTCAAGCCAGGCAAGCCTGAGATCAGCATGGCGGCACTGGCAACCCCGGCGGCATCGAGCAGTTCAGCCGCTTCAAATTGTCCAAGCGATTTGCTGGTGTGTTCCTCGTTGGGTTCTGTGAGTAACAAGGTCGCAGACCGCTCATATAGCTCCTTCCTGGTCCTGGGCCATATACCGCCAGCGACGACGCTGAGAAGCATGAGGAGCGTTTGCGGATTGCTGATGAGGGCTTCGAGACCTCGCTCCATGGCCTCTTGATAGAAATGCCGGGCATCGCTAGAAGCGTGGTTTTGTGTGATGTGCAGGATCTGCGCCTCAGTAAGAGGCTCTAGACGCAAGACCGCAAAACTGTTGTCCTGTGCTAACTGACGAAAAATCTGCAGGTCTGTATTGCCGAGCCAGTCAGCAACTCGGCAGGAGAGGCGCATGGTGGGACGACCGAGACGGCGGAGGATGCGAACGAGTTCTGCGACTGTGTCCTTGTTGTCACTCCGCGAGCGAAATTCATCTAACGCATCGAGATAGACCGTTTTTCCCTGCCAGTCTTCACCCTCGAAAAGCACAAATTGCCGGACCGTCGTGTATTCAGCCCCTTCGTGTTGCGCTGCATGTTGGAAAAGGTGTGTCTTGCCTGCCCCCGGATCACCGAGCAGAATAATGCTATGACCACTCAAGAAGTCACGAAATGCTTGCGGTGTCTGCACCGCTAGATGGTCTGGGAGGGGCTCAATCTGTGTGACAAGACGGTCCAGCATACCACGCTCCACAAGCTTGCTCTCTTGTACAGATCAGAGTATAGCCAATTCTGTGCTAGAGGTGCCGCAGAACGATGACAGTCGCCGAGTAATGGCAGCATGGTGCTAGCACGACAGTGGAGGCTACGGGCAGGCACTGGGGGCCAGCATCACTGCACAGCTCGGTGCGCTGGCGGTGTGTGGCCCTGGGCCCTACATGGCCACCGGTGTGAGCGCCGGCAGCTTATACAGCTCCCGCACATTTTCCCGCAGCAGCAGCGCCCGTGTCTCCTCTGACACGTGTCCCAGGTCTCGGACAATGACCTCCCGGGAAGTGGGCCACGTCGAATTCGGATGCGGATAGTCGTTGGACCACATCAGATTGTGGCT
>CAZAYE010000354.1:0-4758 GCA_964489255.1 uncultured Enterobacteriaceae bacterium | reverse complement strand
TACCGGGCTGATCAACGATGACCGCAAACAAACCAGTAATGTCGCGTCCCAACACGCTTATGTCGAGTGCCTCCACTTCGGTAACAGCAGCATATTGGCCACGGAACACTACCGTGCCGCCCGTCTCACGATAGAGTCGAATCTGGGTTTCGACGACGACCGAATTGACTAATCCTCCTACGCCACCAAGACGATCCCCGGTAGTGAGCTGTTGAAGACGGAGGTCTGCCAAGATAACCGCACTGAACACCGTGCGATCAGCCCCTGTGTCCACCAGGAAGGGAGCTGGTACCCAAAACCCGCTACCGGCCAAAATCTCGCCGCGGATTGTAGGTCGCACCATCCCGTCATCCCCCAGATACCACTCGCCGTTAATTTGCATAGATGCGAGCTACCTTCTCTCGGGGGATGTAGTGAACAAAACGTCCATCGTCTTCAGGATGCGCTGCAGTAGCTAAGGCCAAGGCTTCTTCGGGGGTATCTGCAACGAACAGCTCTTCCCCAGCAATGCAGATGCATTTGCCGCGATAACGTGAGTAGACCTCCGCAGCATGGGCTTGAAACCAAGCCCAGTTGCGATCGAAACGCTTACGCTGGACCCGCGCTCTGGCCACTTCCTCTGGATCGGTGACTTCTTCCATGACCACTGCCGGTATGTGCTGCTCTGCCATGGGGGGGCTCCTTACAACGAGACTGCTTACCGCTTGAATTCTAGTCCTCTCCTGCGCATGCCTGCAATCGGCTCCGCTATTCAGCAGAACTGATTGCTGATAGCTGCTTGTTGAGACGAAGACATGGAGTGTAGAACGTCAAGCGTGAAACAGAGGTCTCTGGATTACTCAGCACTCGTTACTCACTTCAATCCTGCCTTGCGCAGGGCGCACCCTACGGGAGAGCTTCAGGCGCTGTATCCGTAGGGTCTGACGCAACCCTTTGGGTTTCTCAGGTAGTAGGGCATAGATTGGAAAGCGTTGAGCAATATTCTTCAGCTTTGGCCGCCCCAGCGAGACCACTGTGCCTAAAGCGAGCTTTTTTTCGACCTCTTCATAGACTTTCTGTGAGATACAGATCGTGTCTGCCTCGGTCAGGGCTTGAAGGCGCGAGGCCACATTCACGCCATCGCCAAACACGTCGCCGTCGCGTTGCACGATATCACCCAGGTGGATGCCGATGCGAACATGAATCTGTTCGTTGGTCTCTTGCTCGACGTTGTGGGCGTGGAATTGCGCCTGAATGCGCTGGGCGCACTGGACCGCGTTGACGACGGAGGGAAAGTCTACCAAGCAGGCGTCCCCAATGGTTTTGATGACGTAACCGTGATGCTCGGCCACGGCCTGCTCAATGATCTGGTTATGAACCGCCAGCATGCGCAGCATGCGGGCTTCATCGGCGCCCATCTGGCGGCTAAAGCCCACTATGTCGGTGAACATAATCGCGGCCAGCTTGCGGGTCTCTGCCGTTGCTGTTTGTGACGGTTCCTCACTCATAGGAGCGATTATGCGGCGTGCTCTGCTTAATTGTCAAACGGTGCCAGGAAAGACCGGGCCTCACAAAGGTGTATTTTTTCTCAAAGCTTTGTCTTTCCTGAGCTTCTGGATTCCCGCTTGCGCGGGAATGACAAAACGTGGTCGGGGCCGCTCTTGTCTCTCCTGATGAAAGGGAGTGAAATCGTCCACGATTTCATTGAGTAAGCAAATGTAACGGGAGGAGCACCCATGCAACAGCGAGTTCTTGGCAAGACAGGTTTTCAGGTCTCGGCAATCACTCTGGGCGGGGGAGGGATCGGCATGGTGTGGGGGCCGACGACCGACGAGGAGTGTATCGAGACCGTGAAACAGGCAGTAGCCTGTGGGATCAATATCATTGATGTAGCCCCGGTCTACGGACGCGGGAAAGCCGAAGAGATTATCGGCCAAGCTTGGCCAGAGCTTACCCCCAAACCGCTCATCGCCACCAAGGTCTTTGTCATGCCTGATGAACGCAAAGACCTTCCTGGAGCCGTGCGGCGATCTTTAGAAGAAAGTCTGAGCCGTATGGGGCTCGACCGAATCGATGTGTTCCAACTGCACAACCAGATCGAACCCCAGGAGCCGGTCTCACCGCGGCGACTTACTCTGCAGGAAGTGACTGGTCCGGGAGGAGTCCTGGAAACGATGCAACAACTCAAGGAAGAGGGACTCGTGCGAGTTCTAGGCTTCACTGGCATTGCCCGGCACGATGTCGTGCGTGAATTGTTTGCCGACGGCCGACTAGAAACGGTCCAATTAGTGACGAATATCCTCTGCTCGGAGGGAGAAATGGGAGCACCAGGAGATGCACCATACCGGAATCATCTGGAAATGCTCCGGCTGGCGCAGGAAGCAGGGCTTGGGGTGTTTGGCATCCGGCCGTTTGCTGCTGGTTCCTTGACTGCAGAAATTGATCGTGCATTGCCCGTGGATCATCCTGTGGCTAAAGACTTTGCTCTCGCGCAGCAGCACCTCGGTTTTCTGAGTGCCGAAACATCCTCTTCCTTGGCGTTTGCCTCGATGCGCTACGCCCTCAGCCTTCCGGGGGTGAGCACAGTCGTAACGGGAGCTAAGAATCGTACCGAGCTTGCTGAAGCAGTGGCTGCAGCGGAAGCGGGACCGTTGCCTCCCGCCATCAGGGAGCGCATTGCTACATTGCAACAGACTGTGTTGGCAAGACGGTGAGGGTCTCCGAGGGTTCTAAGCGAAAAGTTTAGATCGGTTGCCCTCACCTTTCACTTGACCCCGACGATGAAAGAACCGCTGTTTGCTGAGTTTCCTTTTGCTAAATCAGACCCCATGACATGGGGAGAGTTTCAAGGAGGATCGTTATGGGTATTTTTCGACTTTACCAAGGAGGGACCTGATGGAAAACGAGTGGGTCGAGAAGCTAGCGATCCAAGAACTGTTTGCCCGCTATGCCCATGCGGTCGATAATCTCGACCCTGAGGCTTGGGTGCGATGTTTCACTCCCGACGGTGTGTTTCAGGTCGGCAATCGAGCGATGCGCGGGCAAGCGGCGCTCCGTGAGTATGCCGAAATTCATGTACGGGAAATTCGCTGCCGGCACATGATGGGAAATTTCCTCTACGAGATCCACGGTGACGAAGCAACCGGCCAGTGTAGTATGCTGGCCACGCTGGCAACTGCTGGTGGCTATAAAATTTTCGCTCAGGGCAGATATGTGGACCGCTTGGTCAAACGGGATGAGCAGTGGAAAATTGCCCACCGGCTGGTGGAGCTAGACAGATTAGCGTCAGAGCCAAAGAAGATTACGAGCACAGCCGACCCGGATGTCGCTGCCCTCGTGCACACACTGGTCGAGGCAGCGATTCGGTTGGGAGAGAAGGTGAAAGACTGATAGGGAGAACGTGTGGTCGAGCACGGGTTCGCACATTCTACAGTAGGTTGCACTCAGATTACCCTGGAATAGGGGCACGGCATGCCGTGCCCCTACTGAATCGCTACCTACCTGAACGCAGAACCTGTCCAGGCAGTGCGCCAGTGTGTTTTCCTGCATCGTAGAGCACTTGGCCATTCACGATGGTGGAGTGTACCCCTTTGGCAGGCATGACCAGACGGCGCCCACCACCCGGGAGGTCATAGCGCATCTCTGCCCGTTTTCCGGAGCCGATCGTGTTGTAGTCAAAAATGGTGACGTCTGCTGCCATGCCGGCGGCCAACCGTCCTCTGTCTTGGAGGCCAAAGAAACTAGCCGGTTCGGCGGTGATGCGTTTCACCGCATGTTCCAGGGTCATGGCGCTCTTGTCACGCACCCAGGTGCCGATCAGGTAGGTGCAGTAGCCGGCATCACAGAGCATATCAACATGCGCGCCGCCGTCTGACAGACCAATCATCGTCCGCGAGTCGGTGATCAATTCAGGAATCCGTTCCTCGTCGGCGTTGAAGATCTCCATCGTGTACTGGATGTTGAGGTTGTCCTCGATGGCCAAATCAAGAAAAGTGTCGAGCGGATCTTTGCCGCGTTCTGTCGCAACTTGGGCCACGGTCTTCCATTCGAGCGATTTGAGTGCCGGGTTACTCACCTCTTTGATATTCAGCCGCCCCCACAGCGTCTTGTCGGAAAAGATGCGCGGTTCCTGCAGCGCTTTGCGGAACGCCTGACGAAAAGCCGGATCGCGATAGAGCTGCATCTGTACTTCCGCCGGTTGATTGAACGCCGGTTTCCAAGACGGCATGTTCGCGAAGATGAAGGGATTGCGTAGATTAGTCTGAACGATCAGCGGCCGGCAGGTAACCTGCGGCACCGCGCCGCGTTTGAGCAACGATTCGGTTTGACGCAGCGTTTCGAGACATATCTCTGGCTTGTCATCACGGTTGAGCAGCGCCAGCCAGGTGACCGGTCGGTTGCTCTCCGTAACCAAGAGATTTAGCAGATCGTAGTCACTCTCAGAGACGACCCCAGGAGAGTCGTTCAAGGCGAGTTCAATCGTGCCTCGCCCGAGTTCTTTGAGGACATTGCAATAGGCTGTCAGTTCGTCACGGTTCGCGAGGCGGCAAGCCAACGGGCGCCCCTGGTAACCAATGTGTTGGGGACCGTTGGTGGTAGAGAACCCTAAAGCGCCGGCGAGAATGGCCTCGCGCAGCAGATTCTTGATCTGGGCTGTCTCTGCCGGCGTTGCGGTCCGTTCCATGGACTCTTCACCCATCACAAAGTGACGGAAAGGCGTGAGCGGTGCCATGAAACCAACGTTAATGCCAACACCCCGCTTGTGAGCCGCGTTCATAT
>CAZAYE010000353.1:847-4758 GCA_964489255.1 uncultured Enterobacteriaceae bacterium | reverse complement strand
CCGGAACCCGGTAACTTTGAGCGAAGAGAAGTGTACGGGTAGCTTTTTACGTAAACCCTTGTCCTGGTAGGGGAGAGAGCAACAACGATAATTGCTTGTCGCTTGTAGTAGTGATGGTGCCGTAGTCGTTGATTCACACTAGTTTCAACCGTAACAAGCGTCAATGAAACGCCGTAGTTTTAGCAACAGCCTCTGTCGGTCTTTCATCACGTTCACTCAAGGTTCAGTTATCCATCAGAGAAGAGAACGATCAGCCCTTTGATACGACCTTTGCCCATTCAGGAAGCTGGTGGGGACAAGGGTGAGTTTTATTTCTCAACCCAACCTCGCCATTCTTATTTTTCTTGGATTGACTGTAGGTAATAGACGAGCCCGAGAACCCGTCCTAAGACTCTCTCTTCCGTTGTCGGGCCTCCTCCTTCCTCGCTTGAGAAGTGCGCTCCCCAGATTGGCATACTACGCGCGCCATGCGCCATGATCTCTTCACGACCGTCGATGATACGGTAGACCCGCCAGAAGGGAAATTCGCCATCATTTTTCTTGCTCAGCTGGGTCAAGTCTGCCGGTTTAAGGGTCAGTAATTCAGCCAGGGGACCATCCCCTTTGGCCTTCACTCCATGACAGGTTGCGCAATAGCTGTGATACTCTTGCCTGCCATTTGACAGGACAACTTCATCCTGGGCCAGACAGTTCCCTCGTAATACCCACCACAGAGTTGCAGCGAACAGCCCAGCACGAAGCTTAGGAGAAATCCTCATACGGTGCGGTGTCATCAGTATCCCTCTGACCGTGCACGGCAGAAAACTTTTCGGAACCAACGAGAGTTCCATCATAATCACATGCTAAAGCAAGATAACGCCTGAGCCTGCTCTTTACTCCCTTCGCTGCTCGCACTGTGCAATATCTAAGCCGCCTTGCGTCGCGGGAGCTGTAGGGGAGCCCAGCGCTCTTGTAGGAACGCAAGCACAGCAGCTTCGTCAGCACGGAGCCCAATGAGAGAGTCTCTCATTCCTGCACGGTCTGTTGTACAAGGGTCTGTAGGAGTGAGCCATCAAGGTAACCGTCAAGTACGGCTGGATGGACATAGCATTTGCGGCAGATTGCCGGTGTGTTTCCTAATCGCAGAGCAACGGTGGCAATGGCGCGCACGAGGTTCTTCTTAGCTTGAGTCGGTCGTCCATGCGAAGATTTGTATCCAGAGCGGTCAACAACTTGTGCGAATACGGCAGACAACATGCCACAAGCACTTCTTGTTTTTCCGGTGTCCTTCCCTTCCGGTGTAGAGATTCTCCTCCACGCCCTGTTGCTTTTTCCTCTCCACAGGATTCATAAGCTACAGGAAACACTGAGTTTTTTTCTGGCCTCCAGCTTGCACGTCAGGAGAGAAGCACTCTGGACGTATAAGACGTATAAAAGGAGTGTACGGCACTGGAGCGCATCCTCAAACCCGGCTTCAATTGTTGGAGCATTCAGGAAGTCCAGGAAACTGGACTGCTTGTTGACGGCCGCGATTACTATCGGGCATTTTACCATGCTGCCAGCACGGCCCAACGCTATATTTTGATCGCTGGGTGGCAATTTAATAGCGCGGTACGCCTCCTCCGAGGGGAAGATATGAAGGCGACCAATGGTGCAGTCTGCTTCCTCCCCTTTCTCAACGGCCTCTGCAAGAAAAACCCCGAGTTACGCCTTTACATCCTGGCATGGGATTTCAGTTTGATCTATGCGCTCGAGCGGGAGTGGTGGCAAAAGTACATCTTCAACTGGACCACGAATAAACAGCTGCAGTTTCGCTTTGATAACTGCCATCCGCTTGGCGCCAGTCATCATCAAAAGTTTGTCGTCGTGGATGGTCACATCGCGTTCGTTGGCGGGGCGGATATTTGCACGAGCCGCTGGGATGACCGCGATCATCGTGCAGTGCATCCTGATCGCCAGGAGACGGACACCAAACTGTACGGTCCCTATCACGAGATTCAATCCTACCATATCGGCCCAGTGGCTCGGCGCTTAGCTGAGTTATTTGCCCTGCGTTGGCAACGGTCAGGAGGCGGAGTACTTGAGCTGTCACCCTCACCACCGGTGTGTCGTGCTGCTATTGAGCCTAGTATTGCAATCGCTGCCACTCAGGTGGCTCTCAACCGCACCCAACCCACTATGCTCGTTCCTCCTCAGAGTGCTATTCAGGAGATCCGCCGTCTCTATCTCGGTGCCATCGCCACGGCTGAAAAGCTGATCTATATCGAAAATCAGTACTTTAGCTCTGAGGCGATCTATAATGCCTTGGCCGAGCGCATGCGGTGCCGTAACCGTTCCCGGCTGCAAATCGTCATGATCTTGCCAAAGCGGCCGGAAGCGTTCCTCGAGGAGATCGCGATGGGGTTCGCCCAAGCAAAAATACTCCGCTCGTTAGCCGAGATTGCGGACGAAGCTGGTCATGCGTTTGGTGTCTACTATCCCGCCGCAACGAGAGAAGATGGGAGAGAGGTGCCGACCTATATTCACGCCAAGCTCTTACTGGTGGATGATCGTTTCTTAACAGTCGGCTCAGCTAATACGACTAATCGGAGTATGGGATTTGATACGGAACTCAATGTCTCCTGGGAAGCTTCTTCTGATCAGCAACAGAGTCTTACCCACTCGATTCGTCACGCCCGAATGAGTTTGCTGGCCGAGCATAGCGGCGTAATTCTGCAGAAAGACAGGTATGAACTCGGCCGAGTGAGAGGACTTGTAGAGTATCTGAACCGCCTGGCTGACAGTAGCCATTCTCGGTTGCGCCATCATCCTATGGACACCTCCTTCGACGAAAGCGAGTGGTTGCAGGCTCTCAAGCCCGAGAATCTTGTCATTGATCCAGAACGGCCGCTTTTTGTGGAAGAGCTCGATAAGCCGAACTTGTCGGAGTCATCTCGGTTTGGCAAAAGATCATTCTGGATAAATAACTCATTGTGTAACACCAGGAGGGGACGGGCTGAGTCCCAACACCGTTCTGTATCCCGCTCCTGTGCTCTCCCAGTAGCCTTCATCACCCAAGAAAAGTTGGGCCTCTTCACCAAAGGGCTAGCGAACCTGCATACGCCTAGGAACATTGACCACACTCAGCTTTCTGTACGTCTCCACTGGAGTCTCGTCCTCGCCGTAGCACTGCTTGCGACGGTGCTCTGGTGGTGGCTCTTTCAAGCTCCCTACCCTCAGCAATAAAGTCCGATCTCGTCTGATGCACTCCTCCCGATGGAACCCTCATTTGATTTTCCGAACTCGTCGGAATCGTCTCTGCATAGTGATAACGGCAACCCTCCAGCGCTCCGCGCCAGTGATCCTTTGGATATCACTCGGCGTTATTGTGATTGCACTGGTGTTGATTGGCCGCTCGCTGCCAGTGGCGCGCATCATTGCCCTGCTCAAAGCACAGATGGACGGATCAGGGGTGTGGGGACCGGTGGTGTTCGGTCTGTTCTACGTCGTCGCGACACTCCTGCTTGTGCCAGTCGTTGTGCTGACCATCGCCGCGGGCGTACTCTTCAGTTTATGGGTCGGCACGCTCATCGTGTCGCTCGCTTCGATGGCAAGTGCAGCCCTGACTTTCTTGACCGCTCGTTATCTGGCACGGGAGAAGGTCAGGCAATGGATCCACGGGCAACCCCGGCTTTGGGCTGTGGATAAGGCGCTTGAGCACGGGGGCTGGAAGATCGTCGTTTTGCTGCGGCTTTCCGCCCTCCTCCCTTTCAGTTTACAGAATTGCTTCTATGGCGTGACGCCGATCGGCTTCTGGCCGTACTTGATCGCGACTTGGTTGGCGATGCTTCCCGGAATTTTCATGTGCGTGTACATCGGACATGCCACGGAGGCTGCGGTCAGTGGGACGCGCGACTATATCACTGCCGAATGGATAGCGCTGGGTGTAGGGC
>CAZAYE010000353.1:0-837 GCA_964489255.1 uncultured Enterobacteriaceae bacterium | reverse complement strand
GTTGTCTCTATTTACATCACTACGCTCGCAAAGCAGAAATTGCGAGAGCAGATTACTGCGCAGGATCGAGCTGACGAAGAATCTGCCGCGGAGCAGGAGGGGGTACCACAGCATGGCGTCCAGCCGGCAAAGGGTTCGTGGGGGGCCACCATTACTGCTGTGCTGGTTGCCCTTCTGACGGTAGGGGCTGCGGCGTACATCGAGTTCAACCCTGACGCGATTGGGGGCCTCTTGAAAAAGTATCGGGATTAACGTGGCGTACGCATTATCCAAGCCCGAGGTGGCTTTTGGCTCTGTTCACGGTGTTCTCGGCGAGCGGACGCGCACGAGCTGCACCTGTAGTGAGAAGTGCTTCAAGAGCTGCAGGATCGGCACGCAACTCTCGATACCGGGTCTGCAGCGGTTGTGTCTGGATGAATAACCTCAACTTGTGGGGTCATAATCTCTTTGACCTGCATACGCTACCTCCTATCGTTGTCTTCAATGGTTGTAGCTCTTGTGCGCTCTTTTCCGGTCGGCGGTCTACCTCAGAAGGGAGCAAAAACCACACCACTGCCGCTTACCAGCACGAGCATGGAGCATTACGGAAGTGGCAGCACTCGAGCGCGCTCATCGGAGAAGCTATCAGCCCGGTAGGTTGAGCATGCAGGCATCCATTTTGCAACCACAGGTAGAGAGGTCACACACATCAGCGGCAGATGGACGACGACCTCCTGCGCATGAAGACCTTCGTGGAAACCAGTGTTCTTCCGCATGACGCGGCCGCCGCAGCGCAGCAGGCGCATTCATGAAACAGCCAAGCTCGAGGCGTGAGGCCGGTTTCTTTGTGGTCTCACC
>CAZAYE010000352.1:0-4762 GCA_964489255.1 uncultured Enterobacteriaceae bacterium | reverse complement strand
AATGCTTAATACGGATTCTATTTGCTGACTGTCCATTAAAGAGTTCGCCCTTCGACAGGCTCAGGGCGAACGGCCCAGTGCTAAGCAGCAGGGAATCCCCCGTTCGTGCTGAGCCTGTCGAAGCATGAACGGGCCTCAGAGCAATGGCAAAGGGTCATATGGAATCCATATAACTCTTAATTTTTCACTCTTCACTGGCAAAACTCCCCTTGCTGGAGGGAGGCACCACCCGCTATCCTGAGCAACATCCATGCACCGTCTCTGGGGCTACATTTACCGATACCGTGCCCGGTACCTACGCGGTATCGTTTGTCTTGTGGTCACCGCCACTCTGGCGATGTCCATTCCCTTACTACTGAAGTGGGCAGTCGAGGCGATCGAAAAGGGGTTGCCTCTGAGTCAACTTTCTTTCTATCTCTGCGCGATCATCGGAATTGCGCTTATCCAAGGAGTCGTCCGCGCGTTCTCGCGCGTCCTCATCTTTAACGTTGGCCGAGACATCGAGTACGACCTGCGCAATGATCTCTTCATCCATCTGCAAAAACTCTCTCTCAATTACTACCAGCGCCAGTTCACTGGTGACTTAATGTCGCGTCTGGTGAACGACGTCACCGCAGTGCGCATGCTGCTTGGCCTGGGCATCATTAACCTGCTGAACACTCCTCTCTATTATGTCTATGCTGTGTCCGCCATGGTGGCGATGGACCCAAGACTCACCCTGGCCGCGCTCGCACCGTACCCTTTGATGTTCCTGTTCGTCAGAAAAATGAGCCATCGGATAATGGAAAAGACTCTCAAGGTCCAGGAAGGGCTGGCAGATCTTTCGAGCCGTGTCCAGGAGGGAGTCAGTGGCATTCATGTGGTGCGCGCTTATGTGCGCGAGGACTGGCAAAACGCCGAGTTTGCGCGGCTGAACGACGTCTTCAAAGCTGAAAGTATGGCGCTCGCCAAAGTGCGAGGCTTCTTTCAGCCGTTGATGAAGGGGGTATCTGGTCTTGGGCTCTTGGTCGTGCTGTGGTACGGTGGTGCGCATGTCATAGCTGGACGCCTGAGTCTCGGTGATCTGGTCGCGTTCATAGGCTACCTGCACCTCTTAGCTTGGCCGACAATGGCTTTGGGCTGGCTGATTTCCATCTTTCAACGCGGTCAAGCAGCCCTCAAGCGGTTAGAAGCGATCTTTCAAGCTCAACCGGAAATCGTGGATGGCCGGGGAGACGGCATAGCCCGGAAAATCCGTGGAGAGATTGGTTTTCACCACGTCGATTTCGCCTACCACGCCAAAGACAACGGCCATCAGATCCTGCACGATATCGACTTTACCGTGCCAGCCGGTTCCACGGTGGCAGTCGTCGGCCGCATGGGCTCGGGCAAGAGCACGCTGGTGCACCTTTTACCCCGTCTGTTTGAGGTGAGCGCCGGATCAATCACCATTGGCGGGCAGGACATTCGTACCGTGCCGCTTGCGGCCTTGCGAAGCTGGATCGGTTTCGTGTCCCAGGACCCGTTCCTGTTTTCTACGCGCATCAAGGACAATATTGCCTTTGCGTTGCCTGCTGTCGATGAAGAGCGAGTGCGTTGGGCTGCTGACGTGGCCAGTCTCGCCCGCGATGTCGAAGAGTTTCCCCGTGGCTATGACACGGTCGTGGGGGAGCGGGGAATCACCCTCTCTGGTGGACAAAAGCAACGTCTCACTCTGGCCCGTGCATTGATCACTGACCCACCAATCCTGGTCCTTGATGATGCCCTTTCTAGCGTAGACACGCAGACCGAACGTGCCATCTTACAGGCTTTACGCGAAACTACCCGCGGAAAGACCGTGATTGTGATTTCTCACCGCATTTCCGCCGTCCGGGACGCTGATTTGATTGTGGTGCTGGATGAAGGCCGTATCGTTGAGACTGGCAACCACGCCAGCTTGGTCGAGCATGGTGGGGTGTATGCAGAGATCTTTCAACAACAAGCGCTCGAGGAGGAGTTGGCGGAACTGTGACGCAAGAAACGCAGGGTGAAGCAGCCCTCGGCAAAGTATACGACCTGACGCTGCTCCGCCGGTTGTGGCACTACGTGCAGCCCTACCGTGGGCAATTCCTCGTCGCGCTGTTCTGCTTACCAGTGACCTCTGGGTTTCTCCTGGCCCAACCCTATATTCTGAAACTCGCGGTCGATCACTACATTGCCCATGACGATCTGCACGGTCTGGCCGTCGCTGGGCTCCTCTATGCCGGTGCGTTGATCGGGGAATTTGTCTTCTTCTACTGGCAATATTACTCGACCATGATCGTGGCGCAGAACAGTTTGGCCGATCTGCGCCGCGATCTGTTCGCCCATCTACAGGAGCTGCCGGCGAGTTTCTTCGAACGGAACCCCGTCGGACGACTGGTGACCCGACTCACTACCGATGTTGATGCGATCAACGAAGCCTTTACTGCCGGGACGCTGACTATTTTCATGGATGTGCTCACCCTCTTGGGCATCGTCGTGATCATGGTTACCCTTAACCTCCGGCTTGCACTGGTCACCCTTTCCCTGTTACCGCCGTTGCTGCTGGTTCTCAATGTCTTCCGGGTCCGCTCGCGGGAGACCTATCGCGTGATCCGCGAACGCATTGCCCGCATCAACGCGTTCCTGCAAGAGACCCTCTCGGGCGTCATGGTGGTGCAGCTCTTTGCCCAGGAGCAAAAACTCTTCGCTGAATTTGAGCAGCGCAACCGCGATCACCGCGATGCGAACCATCGTTCCAATATGTATGAGGCGACGCTTTTTGCAGTCGTCGAGGCGGCCAGCTCGATTTCCATTGCGCTGATGCTGTGGTACGGCGCCGGACAGGTTGGCCAAGGCACAGTGGCCTTAGGGACGCTGGTTGCCTTTGTCGAATATTTGCAAAAGTTCTTCGTTCCCTTACGGGAGTTCAGTAACAAGTATACGACCATGCAGTCGGCCATGACCGCAGTCGAGCGCGTTTTCCAGTTACTGGACACTCCGGTGACCATTGCCACGCCAACCAAGCCGTACGTTCCGCTGCAGGTGCAGGGACGTATCACGTTCGATCAGGTGTGGTTCGCCTACCGAGGGGAGGACTGGGTCCTGCGCGATGTGTCGTTCACTGTGGAAGCTGGAGAAAAAATCGCCCTGGTTGGCGCCACCGGCGCGGGCAAAACCACAATCAGCAAGCTGTTGAACCGGTTTTATGATGTGCAGCGAGGAGCACTGCTGGTTGACGGCGTGGACGTACGTCAGTGGGATGTGCAGGCCTTGCGCCGTCGCATCGGGGTGGTGTTGCAGGATGTGTTCTCATTTGCCGGTGATGTGGCAACCAACATCACTTTAGGACGCGCCGATATTGCTCAGGCTGAGCTGGAGCGTGCGGCCTGCCATGTCAATGCGGATCGGTTCATCCGGCAATTACCGCGCGGCTTCTCAGAACAACTGCGCGAACGTGGTTCGAATCTGTCGGCTGGGCAACGCCAGCTCCTCTCGTTCGCTCGCGCCCTGGCCTACAATCCGACGATTCTGGTCTTGGACGAAGCGACTTCCAATGTCGATCCGGAAACCGAGTTGCTCATCCAGGATGCACTGTCCAAACTGATGGCTGACCGTACCACCCTGGTGATCGCCCATCGTCTCTCGACGATCCAAAACGCAGATCGCATCCTGGTCATGCACAAAGGTCAGGTGCGTGAAGTGGGTACTCATCAGGAACTGCTCGAACGCCGGGGCATTTACTGGCGACTGTATCGTTTGCAATATCGCGCGGGAACCGGAGAGACGAATTTACCTCATGTAACTGGTCCCTTGGCTGTGGGTTCCCTCTCCCCTCGCGGGAGAGGGACAGGGTGAGGGGGTGCTCGGTAGTGGCACAACTGCAACAGCCCTCACCCCGGTCCTCTCCCATTCTATGGGAGAGGGAGAAGACAACGTTGGTGCTTGGCTCCTGGCTGCTGGTTATGGTTTTTCTGCTTTCCGGTTGTTCCCTGACTTACGTCCTGCGGGCCGGATACGAAGAGGCCAAGATCCTTTGGCACCGTCGGCCGATCGAAGAAGTCCTGCAGCGCCCGGATTTGGACGCGGCTACGCAGGAGAAGCTTGAGTTAGTCCTCCGGGTACGGCGCTTCGCCGAACAAGATTTGGATTTCAAAGTCGGTGGTAGCTACAGCAGTATCACTGAGATAGCGAGCCCGCCGATTGTCTATGTCGTTACCGCGGCACCGCGCACCAAACTGGAGCCATACACCTGGTGGTTCCCCATCATCGGCCGGGTGGCGTACAAAGGCTACTTTGACGTGGGCGCGGCCAAGCAAGAAGCTCAGCGACTCAAAGCGAAAGGCTACGATACGTATATCCGTACAGCGGTAGCTTTCAGTACGTTAGGCTGGTTTGCCGATCCGCTTTTGCCTCATTTACTGAGGTACGACAAAGAAACGCTGACCAACATCGTCATTCACGAATTGTTTCACAGCACGTTCTACCTGTCCGGCGAGACTGCTTTAAACGAGTCTCTAGCGAACTTTGCCGGACATCGTGGAGCGATCGCCTTTTTTACCAAGGAGCAGGGGAGCGAGGCGGACGCGACCCGTCATGCTGTAGCGACGTGGGAAAGCGAGCGGGCTATTGCTCATTTCCTCGCTGAGGGAGCCGAGCGGTTGAACACGCTTTATGCTTCTCCAGTCTCCGAAGCCGAAAAATTGCGTCAGCGTGAAGATCTCTTTGCTCGCTTGCAGGAAGAGTTCCGCAATCTGCCTGGTCCTGTACGGCAGAATACCGA
>CAZAYE010000351.1:0-4766 GCA_964489255.1 uncultured Enterobacteriaceae bacterium | reverse complement strand
GCTCTCGCGTCCCGGGCCTGTGCTGGTGACTGTTGCCCGCCTCGACGAGTCAGACCGGGAGAAGGGAATCGATGTGGTGATGTCGGCGCTTCCGGCTCTGCGCACACGGTTCCCAGGAATTCGGTACCGAGTAGTTGGCGATGGCAACAATATGGCGAATCTGAAAGCGTATGCAAGAGCGCTTGGTGTCGAGATGGCGGTCGAGCTCACTGGACGCGTGAGTGATGAGGAACTACGGGCAATACTGAATGAGAGCGATGTCTTCGTCATGCCTTCGCAGAAGGAGGGGTTCGGCATCGTATTTCTCGAGGCTCTCGCGTGTGGATTGCCGGTGATCGGCGGCAACCGCGACGGTTCCTGTGACGCCTTGCTGGATGGGCGACTTGGCGCGCTTGTGAATCCTCGGGACGCAGTGGCCCTGGAGCGGGCGATCACAAAGGTGATCGAGGGAGGGAGCCGGTTGGGCGTTGCCCGCACACGGCTTCGCGGCGAGGTGTTGAGCCAGTTTGGCTTCGAGCGATTCCGTGAACGCGTGCGGGAACTCCTGGCATAGGGGCAGTGTAGACATGGGGAAACCCACGGGTAAAAACAAGTACCCGGGGGCCACGCAGGAAGCAATTCGCGACTGGTGGGAACGGAATCCCATGACATACGACTGGCGGAGAAATGTGCGCCAGGATGTAGGCACCCGTGAGTGGTACGAGGAGGTCGATCGGAGGCTTTTCGACCGTAAACTCATGTTTTTCGCGCACGATGATGGAGAGAGGCCCTTTGCGCGCCTTATTCCATATAGCCGACTTGAGAACAAGGACGTTCTGGAAGTGGGCTGTGGGGTGGGGGCGCATGCGAGGCTGATGGCGGAATGCGGTGCCCGAGTCACCGCCATTGACCTCACGACTACTGCTGTTGAGCTTACCAGACAACGATTTCAGCTAGAGAAGGCCGACGTATGTGTTCGGCAAATGGATGCCGAGCACATGGAGTTCGCGGATGAAAGTTTCGATTTTGTGTGGTCGTGGGGTGTGATTCATCACTCGGCTGATACTGGGCAAGTAGTAAGAGAGATCGCTCGTGTGATGCGACCAGGCGGTGAGGTGAGAGCCATGGTCTATCATCGCCGCTCACTAAACGTTGCGTGGGCGCTAGCACGGGGCCTACTGAGCGGTCGCCTGATTTCGAAGGGTATGGCCGAGACGCTGAATGCGTATTCCGATGGACTGATGGCCCGCTACTTCACCAGCTCGGAGCTCAGTAGTATGTTTCGACAATATTTCCGACGTGTGCAAGTGAATATCATGGGACAAAAGACTGATCTGCTGCCATTGCCGGCTGGCCTTGGCCTGACGCGGTTGAAGGCTCGAATGTTGGATAGAATTCCCGAACGCGCCGCTGGGTGGGTGCTGAGACGATGGGGTGGATTCCTGTTTGTCGTCGCGGAAAAGTGAATCCAACGAAGACAGCAGTGAAGGTGGGAAGGTCGGCACGGCACTGGTCCGGCCGATCAAGGTCCTGTTTCTCATCGCAGACCTATCCGGCGGTGGTGCTCAGCGAGTATTGTTGACGATCCTTGATCACCTGGACAGGGCGCGCTTCACCCCGATTCTCGTGCTTTCCCAACGCTGTGGCGAGTTCTTGGATGACGTTTGCGCGGATGTGCCCATACACGGCCTGGGGCGGCGGAACCGATGGAGCTTCCCCGGATTGGTATGGCGCCTGGCCCGAGTCCTCAGACGTGAACGTCCCGCGGTCGCATTTAGCCTTCTGGTTCATTCCAACCTTCTGCTGCTCCTGGCGAAGATGTGCGGATTGGTGCCGACCACTAGAGTACTGCTCAGCGAGCACATCTCGGGAAAAGGGTACGCCAACGACTTCGTCGGCCGGTGGTTGAGGAGAGTATTGTATCCACGCTCGGACAAGATCGTGGCAGTGGCGGAGGGCGTGAAAGCCGACCTGGTGCGGGATCTTTGGATGGATGAAAACCGAATCGAGGTCATTTACAACCCGGTTGATATACAGCGGGTCCTTTCTCTGAGTGGAAAGGGCGTAGAAGCCCATGTTGATAGAGGGATTCCTCGCATCGTTATGGTGGGGCGACTTGTCAACAGCCAGAAGGGGGGAGATGTCCTGCTGTACGCATTTCGTGAGATCAGGGACGCGATGCCAGCGAAGCTAATGTTCGTAGGTGACGGCCCTGATCGCATCATGCTTGAACGCATGGCGCATGAACTCGGGGTTTCCCGGGATGTCGTCTTCACAGGGTTTCAGAAAAACCCATACAGGCTCATTGCGGTTGCCTCGGTAATCGTTCTGTCCTCATACTTTGAGGGCTTCGGGTGCGTCATTGTTGAGGCAATGGCGTTGGGAATTCCGGTGGTTGCGACTTCATGTCCACACGGCCCTTCGGAAATCATCGATGACGGAAAGTCTGGGCTCTTGGTTGCTACCGGCGATTATCGAGCGCTGGCGAAGGCTGTGTTGCGGGTGTTGCGGGATGGAGAGCTGCGTGAGCGCATCGTCCAGCAAGGGCGTATCCGAGTAGAGGACTTTGGTGTGGAAAACATTATGCGACGATATGAGACCCTTTTCAGGCAGCATATCAGGGATCTGTGACGAAAAGATGGGAGCCTGGCGAATGGCAGTGTTGATCTCCCATCCGATTCACTATCAGGTGCCCCTCTTCCGCAAGCTCGCGCAGCGGTTCGACATAGACCTGACTGTGTATTTCTGCTGCGATGAAGGGGTGACGGCCAGGTTTCATAAGGATCTTGCCGTGGAGTATCGATGGGATATTCCGCTGCTCGGTGGCTATCGATATCGGTTCCTTCGAAATTGGTCGCCACGCCCGGACCTCGGTCGCTTCTTCGGGCTCTGTAATCTGGGCATCGTCTTGGAGCTGTGGAAGCATCGCTACGACGTGTTGATGGTCCACGGATATAGCTATTTCGTCAATCTGATCGCGATGGCCGTGGCTCGGATTTTGGGTACCGTAGTGCTGTTCAGAGGTGAGACGGTGATGCGTGGCAAATCTTTATGGTATCGTCGACTCCCTAAGGCCATGATTCTAGGGTTGATGAGGAGGTCAGTCGATGCGTACCTTGCGATCGGCTCGCGTAGCCGAGAGTTTTACCTGCGTCAGGGAATTGAGGCGACCCGCGTGTTCTTTACACCGTACTGTGTGGACAACGACTCGTTCATGACCGGTGCCAATCAGGGCCGCCTCGACCGGGAACGACTCCGCGAGGGTCTGAATGTCCCGGCTGAGATTCCACTGGTTTTTTATTGTGGCAAACTCATCCATAAAAAACGGCCTGACGACCTGCTTAGAGCGTTCGCCCCACTTGCGGACCGCGCGGCACTTGCTTTTGTGGGTGATGGCCCCATGAGGAAGGGGTTGGAGAGCGCGGCAGCAGCACTGAAGTACGTTCGATTTCTTGGATTTCGCAACCAGAGCGAAATGCCAGGGTTGTATGGAGGTGCTGATGTTTTCGTACTCCCTTCCTCGGCACTTGAGGTGTCCCCACTCGTCTTAAACGAGGCGATGTGTGCCGGATTGCCAATTATTGTATCCGACGCAGTGCCGTCGGCGCGCGACTTCGTGACCGATGATGACAACGGATATATCTATCCAGTTGGTGACGTCGAAGCCTTATCGCGATGCCTGAAACTCCTGGTCGACGACCCTGAACGGCGCACGCGGATGGGACAACGCTCAAAAGAGAGGATCGCCCCGTGGAACTACGACGCGTGTGTGGGGGGGATCATGGAGGCATTGAACTTCGTTGCAAAAGCTTGGGGGAGCTAAAGTAGTGCTCGCCATGGACGCATCAGCCTCAATGGACCATCCACTTTGCGTCTTTATCTCGGTGTTTGGTCGTTTTCACGCGTATCACCTCGCTAGAGAACTAGAAATCCGTGGAGCCCTCCAACGACTCTTCACCTCGTACCCCTACCGAATAGAGGGGGTTCGACAAGAGCACCTCTGGAACCCGTGGTATCTCAAAGTGGGTGAAGCGCTTGCAACCCGCTACCTGAGTAGAGTGGTAGAGAGGTCATCGATCAGCGAGCATGTTGTTTCATACTTTGATCGGCGTGTGTCAAGGTACCTGCATCATGTAGAACTCGGAGGGGGTGTCTACATCTTTCACGGCTTTGCAAGCCACTGTAGAAGCGCGCTTAAGGTGGCCAGGGGTATTGGGTGCGTGACATTTGTTGACTCCGCTTGCCCCCATCCACGTTTCAAGCGAGATGTGCTCACTGAAGAGGCAGAGCTGGTCGGTAGTAAGTTCGTGTATAGTCCTGCCTGGATCGAGACAGTCTCTGAGGAGTTGGAAAGCGCAGACGCAATTGTGGTTCCATCACGTTATTCGTATCGGAGTTTTGTAGACCTTGGATATTCGGCAGAGAAGTTAGTGATCGTGCCGCTGGGTGTGGATGTCAAAGAAATTGATGGGGTTCCCGACGCTGGAGACGGCCGGAGGAGTCAATTCCGCATAGTCATGGTAGGCAGTGATCCACTGCGGAAGGGAGCCGTCTACCTGCTAAGAGCATGGCAGCAGCTGCGATTGAAGGACGCGGAGCTGATAATTCGATGTGACGTGCCGGCCAGTGTGCGACCCTTGTTGGCGCAGCCCGGTGTGAGATTTGTTCCATACTGCTCGCGGCAAGAGGTACTTGGTCTTTATAAAGACGCGTCAGTTTTCTGTTTCCCATCTGTCGACGATGGCTTTGGTCTCGTGGTGCTCGAAGCGATGGCAAGCGGCCTGCCG
>CAZAYE010000350.1:0-4775 GCA_964489255.1 uncultured Enterobacteriaceae bacterium | reverse complement strand
GGTTCACCTCGACCACCGAAGTGCCACTGCCTAACGCAATCCTCCGGCGGCGGCTGCCGTTGAGGATTTCGGGTTTGCGCCGCTCTTCCTTCGTCATCGAACCGATGATCGCTTCGATGCGTTTGAACTCTTGTTCTGCAGCCCCCATGTCTGCGCCCTGCATAAGCTTCTTGCCACCGGGAAGCAAGGAGACGAGGTCGGTGATCGAGCCCATTTTTTTGAGCATGCGCAGCTGTTCCTGGAAATCTTCGAGGGTGAACTGGTTTTTCCGCAGCTTTTTTTCCAGGATCTCTGCTTGCCGTTGATCGTAGACCTTTTCTGCCTTCTCGATCAGCGACAGGACGTCGCCCATGCCGAGGATGCGCGAGGCGGCTCGATCCGGGTAGAAGGGTTCGATCGCATCGAGCTTCTCTCCCATGCCGACAAAGAGAATGGGCTTACCAGTCACTGCGCGGAGCGACAACGCGGCTCCGCCACGGGCGTCACCTTCGACCTTGGTGAGGATCACTCCGTCCAGCTCGAGACGGGCGTGAAACCCTGAGGCGACATTCACTGCCTCCTGACCGGTCATGGCATCGGCAACGAGTAAGATCTGATGAGGGTGGGTTGCGGCTTTCATCCGCTCCAACTCCAACATCAACTCGTCGTCGATCTGCTGGCGGCCGGCAGTGTCAATGATGGCGACGTCACACCCCTCCCGCCTAGTGGCCTCTACCCCGGCTTTGGCGATATCCACTGGGTCTCCAGCTGAGCCATCATTGGAAGTCAGGTAAACCGGCACACCGACCTCTTCAGCAACGATGCGCAACTGATCAAGCGCAGCTGGTCGATAGGTGTCAGCCGGGATGAGATAGGGAGAACGGTGGCGTTCCAGCCGCAGATAACGGGCAAGTTTACCGGCGGTTGTGGTCTTTCCTGAACCGTTCAGCCCTACCAACATGATCACTACCGGTGGAGATGCTGAGAGGTTCAGTTCAGTATGCTGCCCACCCAGCAAGGCTATCAACTCGGCGTTGACGATCTTGATGACCTGTTGATCAGGGGAAAGGCTCGCCAGTACTTCCTGCCCCAAGGCCTGGCTTTTGATCCGCTCAACAAAGTCCTTGACGACCCGGAAGTTGACGTCAGCCTCAAGGAGCGCCAGGCGCACTTCGCGCATGGCTTCCTCGATGTTCCTTTCGGTCAACTTGCCGTGCCCGCGTAGACGGCGGAATACAGCTTCCAGCTTTTCACTGAGAGATTCGAACATGGTGGCCCGACGTAGGAGGCGTGTCCCTGAACCTTCCCCACATATAGAAAGGATAGCGGAAAGTCAATCAATTCGCCTTCGTTTTTCTCCCTTTCTTGCGTGGCAGGGGAAAATGGGTTAGCTCTGGGTGGGACTGATGAGCGGAAAAAAGAAATTCGCTGTTGGCGTGCTCCTCATTGTAGGAGCCGTCGGCTATCTTATCTACGCCGGGATTCGTGAGACCAGTACCTATTACCTCACGATTGAGGAATTCTTGCTAAAAAAAGAGGCCTTAGCCAACGAAGGAGTGCGGATTGCCGGCCGGGTTCAGGCAGGTTCCGTGCAGTGGGATGCAAAAGATTTGCGTCTAAGCTTTATTCTAGGTCCCTTCAAAGAGAGAACAGGGGCTCAAACAGACGGCGTACCAGTGTACTACCAAGGAATCCGGCCAGATATGTTTGCCGAAGGCCGGGATGTGATCGTCGAGGGGCGCTACAATGCCGGAAGTACGTTAGTGGCCAAGACCATCATGACGAGCTGTCCCTCCAAGTACGAACCAGAGAAAAAGGGGGCTGGGGGTTAGGGGCTGGTAAAAAATAAAAGCGATTGCGAGAATCTGCTGCCCCATCTTTGTCACTGACACGATAATGCGAATAGCGATAAAAAGCCGATTCTTAGTCTTCGATCCCCGATCCCTTTTTACTAACCCCTAACACCCAACACCTAACCCCTATCATGACTCACCTCGGTTCCCTCGCGCTTTATCTTGCCTTTGTTCTTGCTTTGTATGCGATTGCCACAAGTCTCTGGGGGGCTTTCCGACGGCAGTCGGTGTGGGTCGCCAGTGGGGCGCAGGCGGCGTATGCCGTATTCGGCTGCGTGGTCGTGGCTGTCGCGGCTCTCCTCCATGCGCTCGTGACGCGTGATTTTAATGTCGAGTACGCGGCTGGCTATTCCAGCTCTACTTTACCCTTGCGCTACACTATTGCGGCGCTGTGGGGTGGACAAAAGGGCTCGCTGCTCTTCTGGGCCTTTATCCTTACTTTTTTTTCTACCATCGTCCAAACGCAGAACCGGGCAAAGAATCGTGAGCTGATGCCCTACGTCACCGCCACGCTCATGACGATTGCCCTCTTTTTCCTAGGATTACTGTGTTTCATTACTCCTCCTTTCGAACGGCTGGCATTTACGCCTCAAGAAGGCTCAGATCTCAATCCTCTGCTGCAGAACTATTGGATGACCATCCATCCGCCGTCGTTGTACCTGGGCTATGTCAGCGCCTCAGTGCCCTTTGCCTTTGCCCTTGCCGCGCTCGTCACTGGGAAGCTGGGGGACACCTGGATTCGCACTACCCGGCGTTGGGCTCTTACCTCATGGTTCTTTCTGTCCGTCGGGAATATGCTCGGCGGCCGCTGGGCGTATGAGGTCTTAGGGTGGGGGGGATACTGGGCCTGGGATCCGGTAGAAAATGCAGCGATTATGCCCTGGTTCACCGCTTCTGCGTACCTCCATTCAGTGATGATCCAGGAGAAGAAAAACATGCTCAAGGTGTGGAACATGGTGCTCGTGATCCTCACCTTCGCACTGACGATCTTCGGTACGTTTCTTACCCGCAGCGGGGTGATCTCCTCCGTGCATTCCTTTACCCAATCCGGGCTCGGGCCATATTTTATGGCCTTCTTAATCCTGGTGATTGGTGTGTCCCTGGGACTGCTGTTCTATCGACTGCCGGAGCTCAAAAGCGAAAGCGAACTGGACTCACTCCTCTCGCGCGAGGCGGCCTTCTTACTCAATAACTGGGTGTTGGTTGGCTTAGCCTTTGCCACTTTCTGGGGCACAGTATTCCCGGTCCTCTCGGAGTGGGTACGAGGAGTGAAGATCACGGTCGGTCCGCCGTTCTTCAACAAGGTGAACGGTCCCCTAGGTGTTCTCCTGCTGTTTCTCGCTGGGGTAGGTCCAGCAATTGCTTGGCGTCGCGCAAGTGCCAAGAGCCTCAAGCGTAACTTCGCCGTACCACTGTTGAGTGGATTGGTTACGGGGATCCTCCTCTTCGTTTTGGGGTACCGCAACTACTATGCAGTGGTCGTTTTTTCCCTGGCAGGATTTGTCCTGGCGACTATCGTGTCCGAGTTTTACCGTGGCACCCGGGCGCGGCAAGTGATGTTGCACGAGAGTTCTGTACAGGCCGTGGGGCGACTGGTTGGCAAAAACCCGCGGCGGTATGGGGGATATATCGTGCACATCGGTATCGTCCTCATCTTCATCGGCATAGCAGGCTCATCTTTCTTCAAGATTGAAAAGCAGGTCTCACTGAAGCCGGGAGAGTTTCTTGAGGCGGGACGGTACACCTTAAAGTACACCGGCATTAAGAACAGCGAAGATGCCCACATCGCTTCACAGGCGGCGGAGATTGAGGTGTTCGTTGGCGGGCAACGCCGTGCTACTCTGCATCCAGAGAAGCGACTCTATAAGCGGCAGAATCAACCAACGACCGAAGTAGCGATTCGACCGACTTTGCGGGACGATCTCTATGTCGTGCTAGGAAGCTATGATGCCCCCTCAGGGTTGGCCACTCTCCAGGTGTTCGTCAACCCATTGCTTTCCTGGTTGTGGATCGGCGGGCTGACCCTCGTGCTTGGTACTTGTATCACCATGGCGCCAAGCCCGGCTGAGCGTCAAGCTCTGGCCCTCGCTCGCGCCCAGACGGAGGTTGTAGGAGAGACGGTTGCGGATTAACGGAGAAGGTTCATGCTTCGACAGGCTCAGCATGAACGGACAATTATTCATAGTGCCCAAACGTACCCCGTTCACCCTGAGCCCCCTTCGACTTGGCTCAGGGCAGGCTTTGACTTTGCTCAGGACCGGCTTGTCGAAGGGTGAACGCGAAGACGGTTTACAAGTTAGGAGAGTATCGCGAGTTGCTGGTTTTCTGCTCCTGGCCCTCTTTTCCCTTTACCCTATTGCAACGGCGACTGGTTCCACGACTCAGGAAATTGAGGAATCTCTCACCTGTCAGTGCGGTTGTGGTCTGACCGTGCACAGTTGCAATCACCTCCAGTGTGGCTTTGCGGTTCCAGCCAAGCAAGAGATCGCGCGGCAGTTCAATGAAGGGAAGGGGCGAGAAGAGATTGTGGCAACGTTTCTCACCCGCTACGGCGAGAAAGTATTATCGGCTCCGACAACGACGGGTTTCAACCTGGCTGCCTGGCTCACCCCTTTTCTGGCAGTACTAGTCGGTGGAATCCTGATTGGAGTCGTCAGCCTCCGCTGGACCCGACGCCGGATACGAACCGAACAGGAGAAAACCCCGGTGCCTTCAGGGGCCGATCAGTACCGAGAGCGGTTGAAAAAAGAGCTAGAGTCCTTTGAAGGATAGTGCTGGGAACCCTAGACGCCATGACTTTCTTACTCTATATCGTCGGCCTCCTGCTTATCGGCGTTGTCGCGGTGTTTGTGGCATTCCCCTTGCTCGGCCCGAGCGAAGAACAGGAGTTTGCTACCGAGCCAGAGAGTCAGGCCGCGCGTTGGGAAAAACAGAAAACCGCTG
>CAZAYE010000349.1:0-4799 GCA_964489255.1 uncultured Enterobacteriaceae bacterium | reverse complement strand
CTCCGGAGGAGAGGACGACGCAGACCGCTCCGAGTTCTGAAACCGCGCCGAGTCCTGGAACCTCAGCAGCGCCGGGGCTGGCTGAGATGGACGACGCAGACCGCACGCTTGCCAAGCAGGTTGAGGATGCGTTGCGGCAAAATTCGGCGCTCGCTTCTGCGGCGCAGAACATCCAGGTTCAGGCCAATGATGGCGAAGTCACCCTGAGCGGGTCAGTGAGTAACGAGCAAGAAAAAGCGGACATTGAATCCGCGGCCGAGCAAGTTACAGGCGTATCTAGAGTAGACAACCAAATCGAAGTTGCTAGTGCCAGTCGCTAACTCAGAGTTCACTACTTGATAGTTTCGGCTGGTACCTGAGGATACCCTTCAGCGGCTCCTCCTGCTTCAGATATTTTCTCGCGCCGTGGGTGTAAGAGAACGATGTTCCATAGTCCCTTAGCAAGGACAGCTGGGAAAGGTTACCTCAGGGAACACAAGAGTTCAGTAACAACACTTCGAGAGAGTGCTCAATGCGTTAGGAAGGAGTCGCAATATTATGGCAGGACAAAGTAAGCGTGGATTTGCTGCCATGGGTTCACAGAAACAACGGGAGATTGCTCGCCGGGGTGGACAGACGGCTCATAAGAAGGGGACAGCGCATGAGTTTACGCCTGAAGAAGCCCGCATCGCCGGACGCAGGGGTGGGAAAGCGGTCAGTGGTAATCGTCAGTATATGGCAGAGATTGGCCGCAAAGGGGGGCAGAGTTCTGGGCGGCACGCAGCCAAACTGCGCCAAACCCAACAGGCAAACGGCAATGGTGGCAATGGCGGAGAGCAGGCGGTAAACCGGAGCGCGGCCCAAAACGCGACCGATTTGATCCGTGCTGACCATAGAAAAGTGGAAGAACTGTTCTCACAATATGAAACCGTGGCGGGACAGGATGCTCAGAAAGCAACCCTGGTGAAGCAAATGTGCCAGGAACTTGAGAGCCATGCGCAGCTCGAAGAAGAGATCTTTTATCCAGCCGTCCAAGCCTCACTCAATGCAGAGGACGAGCATCTCATTACTGAAGCCATCAAAGAACATCAAGCGGTGAAGGACCTCGTCGCCCAACTCAAGGGGATGGCCCCCGACGACGCCTCGCGTGACAGTACCGTGCAGCAGCTCAAGGAGCGCGTAACACACTATGTGGAAGAAGAGGAAAAGGAGATGCTGCCAAAAGTGGAAAGGTTCCTGAGCGACCAACTCGAGTCACTTGGCGCCCAGATGCAGCAACGAAAGCAACAACTTGCGGAGTCTACCCAAGGCTCGGCACCGGAAAAGATGCCAAAACAACCCATGCCAGAAGCAGACTAACAGTTCCTCACAAAACCGCCGGTGCGCCGTTTTTGTCATTCTGGACACAGCGAAGAATCTCGTAGTTGCAGGTAAAGACGAGACCCTTCGCTGTGCTGAGGGTGAGAAACGGCCGTTTCGTTCGAAATTCTCAGGTCGTCAACCACACGGCAGAGCGGAAAGCGAACCCCCCGAGGGCTCTATAGCAGTTTTCAATTGCATGCGTCCTCCTCTGTAGGGGCGATCCTTGTGATCGCCCAATGGGGGCACGGGGCAGGGCGAATACAAGATTCGCCCCTACACCCGATTTCAGATCTCGTCCAAGTGAAATTCGCTGTAGTCCTGATTACCCCTCTCGGTTTGTCAAAATTCATTAGGGGTCGCTGAAGCATCACGGCGGTAAGGAGGCAATCATGGACCAAAATTTCACGATGTTCCGTACGACCTGAAAAAAATTTTCTAAGTCAAGGGGTTTGATAATGTAGCAGTTGGCATAGAGCCCATAGGCCTGAAGGATGTCGCGCGGGGCCTCTGAGCTGGTGAAGACCACCACCGGGATATGTTTCAGAAGAGGATCGTCTTTAATTTCTGCCAGGACTGCGCGGCCATCTTTCTTCGGAAGGTTCAAGTCAAGGAGGATGAGGTCTGGCCGTTGGACGCCAGCATACTTCCCCTTCTGACGCAAGAACGAGAGCGCTTCTTGTCCATCCATGACCACACTGAGGTTGCTATTGTTGATTTTCTCCTGTCTCAGAGCTTCTTGAGTGAGGAAGGCATCGGCAGGATTATCTTCCACCAAAAGGATCTGCATCACTTATCCTCTACTACCGGGTCAGCGGGGAATCGTAAAGAAGAAAGTTGTGCCCTTCCCCAGCTCCGATTCAACCCAGATCTGTCCCCCGTGCCGTTCAACAATCTTCTTGCACATAGCCAGCCCAACGCCTGGCTTTGGATACGGCTCTCTGGTGTGCAGGCGTTGAAAGATCAGAAAGAGCCGCTCAAGATGTTGCGGATCAATACCGACGCCATTGTCGTGCACGGCCAGTACCCAGGCGTTCTCGTCCTGGGTGGCTGAGATATGAACATGCGGAGGGTGCTGCGGCTGAAACTTAATCCCATTACTGATGAGGTTGCGGAAGACAACTTGGAGCTGAACGACATCGCCCCGTACGGTCGGGAGTGGATCGTGGGTGATAACTGCTCCTCTCTCGGCAATGGTCCCTCGCAAGTCAGAGAGAACGCCAGCTAAGACAGCTTCACAATCGACAGCGGTGAACTCCGGCGTTTGCGCACCGACTTCATGATAGGCAAGCAGGTCGAGAATAAGCCGCTGCAACCGTTTACTACCCTCGACGGCATACGTAATCCATTGCTCGGCATCCAGATCGAGCTTGCCCTGGTAACGCTGCGCCAGGAGTTGCACGTAGCTTGTCACCATACGCAACGGTTCCTGGAAGTCATGCGCGGCGACGCGGGCAAATTGTTGCAACTCTGCCACCATCCACTGCAGTTCTCTGGTCTGGCGGCTCAGCGTGTCTTCTATGTGTTTGCGTTCGGTAATATCGATGCACGAGCCAATGTAGCCAGCGAAGCTGCCATTCGGTGCAAACCGCGGGATGCCGGTATTGAGCACCCACCGATAGGCGCCATCGACACGCCTGAGGCGGTGTTCCATGCGAAAGCTCTGACGGGCCTGAAAGGCGGAGTGGTACGTATTGAGGCAGGATTGCAGATCATCCGGGTGGATATCTTCCAACCAACCATTTCCCTGCTCTTGCTCAGGCATGCGACCGGTAAACTCTGACCATGGTTTATTGAAGAACGTATACTGCGCATCTGGGCCAGACATCCAAATGAGCACGGGTGCAGTATCAGCCATCAGGCGGAAGCGGGCTTCGCTCTCAAACAGAGCCGCTACTGCTTGTTCCCGCTCAGCCGCAACTTGTTTCAGTTCCGTAGTGTCTCTCTTAGGAAAAGATCTTGGCGCCTGGGCAGGAGCTTTGCGCCGACGGAGAGCACGAGATCCATGGAGCTGGGTGCGTGACTGCGGCATCCCTCTTCTCATTTCACAACATTTGCTGGGTCGGTTTGTCTGTAGGGATTTCCT
The DNA here is from genome assembly GCA_964489255.1 of uncultured Enterobacteriaceae bacterium. Lineage (GTDB taxonomy): Bacteria > Desulfobacterota > Binatia > Bin18 > Bin18 > CAZAYE01. Next base: position 1,375 of record CAZAYE010000349.1, on the reverse strand, counting down.
CCACTGTCCTCATGCCTCCTCAAGAAACAACTTCAAGAACCGTAAATGTAGTTACCCTTTATACGTCAAGAGCACAGTCCCCTCATCTCTACACCGCTTTACGCCTAGAATTATCTAGGGCTAGGATAAGAGTAACTTTAGTCCTTAATCCTTTCAGCAAATTATATGCCTCTATTTTCTGTTGCCCAGTCAATACGAGAATCTGTCAATGTGTAGATAGAAAATCTACATAATCCTGGACAAAATCCCCACCCATCCTACTTGCAATCAACAAAATTCTCGGTAAATCAAGCTCTTCCGCAGTGAGTTTTTTGGCACTTTTTTTGCGCATTTCACACGATGCCGAGAATTCTTCCCTTCTCTTTTACTTGTTTGCTGCTCTCTTGAGAAGGAATACTTTCAATCCGTTGCTAGTAGAGTGACAACGAATGTTTCTCTGCAATGGACGTGCCAGGCAGAGAGCAACGAAAGGAGGGATCCTGATTGCCGTCTGCATGCTGTCGGGCAAGGAAGGAGGAATGGTTATGTATGAGAGAATAGATTGTGGGCGCTCATCCCTGTCTTTGGCTGAGGAATTTGTGGAATCGCGTGGAGAATTGTTGACGGTTGCAATGGTCCTTCCTGAGCAATTTCATAATACTGCCGCGAGTCCCTACCACGGACGGCCAGAGGCCGCGCTCATGCATGCGGTTCTCGAAGATGCCGTGAATTGTGTCCGGTATGGATTACGAGCCACGGACCGACGCAAGCAACGGTTGGCGCGAGAAGCCGAGGAGTGGCTGCTGAGTGATGACTCGGAATGGCCATTTTCTTTCGTGAACATTTGTACGGTGCTCGGTCTCGAGCCGCAGTACATTCGCCGAGGCCTCCAGCGCTGGCATCAGCAGTGTCCGACCCAGCTTCATAAGAGCAAGCGGCGGGTGGTGAGGTCGCGGTACCCCGTCAGAATTGCAGCTTAATAAGAGGAAGCAATGAGCCTTGAGTTCCAAGTAGGACAACCGTGGGTAATTGTCCTGGCCGCGGGTGAGGGCACACGGGTGCGTGCTTTCCTCTCTGAGCTCTGTGGTGGCCGCGGGATCAAACAGTTCTGTGCCGTCCTTGCCCGTCTCAACCAACAACGAGAGAACCGAGTGCCGACAGTGCTGCGTGCCTAGTTGCTTGTCAGTATCATTTATGAGAGGAGCGACGGGAGTGAGGTAACCGAAGAAAACCAAGAGACTTTCCGAGGGACAAAGTCTTGCGTTACCATCTCACAGTAAGTCCTGAATAATGAGGGATGAGTCTTTCGTGGTAAGCGTTCTCTGCCACTCCACTGAGGATTCAGCCCTCAGTACTCAGCACTTACGACGGGAGTAGAGTTATGCGACAGCATGTT
>CAZAYE010000348.1:0-4809 GCA_964489255.1 uncultured Enterobacteriaceae bacterium | reverse complement strand
TCGAAACTGTGCACGAGTCAGGTAGGCTGGGTTGAGCGAAGCGAAACCCAGCGCTGGAATTCGTTCCACTCATTCCAGCCTACAGCATCATGGCTGCTTACAGGTATGCACAAATTCAACGTAGACACGGCAGTAGCGTGCGCTGCGCGCACGATTCTGGGCCGGGCGAAGCAATTCTATCCCGTTTGCAACATGTGGGCGGCCGTTACGAAGAGTCCGTTCAAGAGGGGAACTTTTACGCTCGCGCCAAGGTTCATTTTCCAAGAAGGTCACTCGTCTAGGAGGAAGTATATGAGACACTGGAGAACGGCTTTCGCCTTGGTCCTGGTCTTGGGACTGGCAGGCATACCCTTTCCCGCGCACGCTCAGGAAGAAGAAGGTTCAATGAGTGGACAGGAAGCCCACGACCTGCAGGACAAACAGATCCGTGAGGGCAAGAAGCAAGAGATCGGGGTAAAAGACGAAACAAAAAGGGAAACCGTCACGGATCAGGGGACACCTGAAACACACCATGACAGTCATGGCGAGCGCGACAGTCATGAACAGAGGGAAGAAGGATCACACTGACTCTTTCTTACTTTTCTCATGCCTCCGCTCTCATTGAAGAGCGAGGGGGATGGTGCTTTCATTGCTTTCTGAGTGTTGCGAAAACGGAAGGAGTCCCGATGGTACAACCCATCAATGTCGAGCAGATTGTCCAGGAGCGATACGCAGCAGGAGCCAGGCAGGCAGAATCCGCCCTCTGCTGTCCAGTTACGTACAATCCACACTATCTCGCTGTGTTGCCGCAAGAAATTATCGAAAAAGACTACGGCTGCGGGGACCCGTCGCAGTATCTGCGGCCCGGCGAGACCGTTCTCGACCTTGGGTGTGGTACGGGCAAGATTTGTTATATCGCGGCCCAGGTCGTCGGCCCCGAAGGCCGGGTCATTGGCATCGACATGACACCAGCCATGTTGGCCGTGGCTGAAAAATACCGTGAGCAGATCGGCGCGCAGTTGGGCTTTCAGAACGTCGAGTTTCGCCATGGCAAGATCCAGGACCTGCGTACAGATCTTAACGCCGTAGACACCTATCTGCGCCGCCATCCAGTAGCCTCAATGACAGATCTCCAAGCATTTGAAGCCTTTCTCGCCGAACAACGCGCGCGGCGTCCCTTAGTGGCGGACGACTCCATAGAGGTAGTGGTGTCGAACTGTGTCTTGAATTTGGTGCGTGACGAAGACAAGCGCCGGCTCTTTGCCGAGATCTTCCGAGTGCTGAAAAACGGAGGACGGGCTGTGATTTCTGACATCGTCGCTGATGAGCCCATGCCTACGCACCTCAAGAACGATCCTGAGCTCTGGAGTGGCTGCATCTCAGGAGCGCTGCGAGAAAGTGAATTTCTCCAGGCATTTGCTGCTGCCGGGTTTTATGGCATGGAGATTCTCAAACGGGACGAGCAGCCGTGGCGGACGGTGGAAGGTGTTGAGTTCCGCTCGCTCACCCTGGTCGCTTACAAAGGGAAGCAAGGTCCCTGCTGGGACTGCAATCAGGCGGTGATCTACAAAGGTCCCTGGAGCGAGGTCAAGGATGACGACGGTCACACGCTGATCCGTGGCCTGCCGATGGCGGTGTGCGAGAAAACCTTCCGCCTGTACACTCGCGAGCCCTACGTACATGATATTATCACAGTCCAGCCACTGACCCCGGTGTCGCTGGAGGAAGCCAAGCCGTTTGATTGTTCTCGGGACGCTGTACGAAATCCTAGAGAAACGAAAGGGCTCGAGTATCAGGTGACGACTGAAGCAGGAGCGTGCTGTGAACCGGGCAAGTGCTGTTGACGATCGGGAGCGTGTAGGTCTTAGGCAGCTAGCCTCACCGCCTTTTGCAGAGCGGATTCGTCAGGCTGGTATCCGCCTCAAGCGGAGCGGTATCGACACCGTGCAGATCAATGTGGGCAAGCTCTGCAATCAAGCGTGTGTGCACTGTCACGTCGATGCTGGCCCCAAACGCACCGAAATCATGGATCGGCGGACTGCCGAGCTGGCGCTCGAGTTTGTCCGTGCCGCCAAAGCGCGGAGTGTAGACGTCACCGGCGGTGCTCCAGAGCTCAATCCCTCCTTTCGCTTTTTAGTGGAGCAGACGCGGCACGACGGCCGCCACGTCATCGACCGGTGTAACCTCACTGTGCTCTTCGAGCCCGGGCAGGAAGATCTGGCTGAGTTCCTGGCGGGCATGCAGGTCGAAGTGGTGGCCAGTCTGCCGTGTTATCTAGAAGAGAATGTGGACAAGCAACGTGGTCGTGGGGTGTACGACAAGTCTATCGAAGCGCTCCGCCACCTCAATGCCCTCGGCTATGGGCGGGAGGGCTCAGGACTCGTGCTCAATCTCGTCTACAACCCTGTGGGGGCACATCTGCCACCACCCCAGGCAACGCTTGAAGCGGATTACAAGCGGGAACTGGGCGCTCGTTTCGGTATCCGCTTCAATCATCTGTACACGCTCACCAACATGCCAATTGCTCGCTTTGCACACCTGCTACAGCGGGAGGGCAAACTCGATGCCTATCTGGAACTCCTAGCGACCGCCTTCAACCCTGCGGCCCTCAACAGCGTGATGTGCCGCCATCTCATCAGTGTGTCTTGGAACGGTTTCCTGTACGATTGCGATTTCAATCAAATGCTCAACATGCGCCTGGGGGACGGTAAGCCGTTGCGCTTGGGAGAGCAACCGGCCGCTGAACTCGTTCGCCTGCTAGAGCATCGGGGTATTCAGGTGGGCGCTCACTGCTACGGCTGCACGGCTGGGGCTGGTAGTTCCTGTGGAGGAGCGCTGGCCAATTAGGGCCACGCTCGACCGGGGGGCAGGGGATATCTTTGTCTCTCACTGGTCGGATCGACCTCTATGAACACAGCAAAGGTCTCTCTTTTTGCTCTCTTCTTATTGTTGTTGCCTCTCCTGAGTTTCCCTTTTTCCCTGAGCGCGGATCCTCTAGTCGGCCAACTCACGTTGGCCGGGTCCAGTACCGTCCAGCCAGTCGCCGAAGTGCTGGGGCAAGCATTTGAGCAGCTGCACCCTGAGGCGCGGATTAACGTCCAGGGCGGGGGCTCGGCAGTCGGCATCACTGCACCGCAAAGCGGCTTGGCTGATATCGGCATGGTCTCCCGGGCACTGCATGCCAACGAAGCGCAGAAATTGACCCCCACGACCTTTGCGGTGGATGGCATTGCGTTGATCGTGCACGCGAGCAACCCGCTTGCCGGGCTCAGCCGCCAGCACATCGTCGACATCTATACCGGCAAGGTCTCGAACTGGCAGGTGCTCGGCTGGAACGACGCCCGTATTGTCGTGGTCAACAAAGAAGAAGGACGGGCCACCCTCGAGCTTTTCGAGCACTATTTCAACCTCACAGGCAAGTTTGTTCGTGATGCGGTCATCATCGGCCCGAATGGGCAGGCGATCGCTACAGTGGCTGGTAATCCTCAGGCTATCGCGTATGTCTCTATTGGCTCTGCCGAGGTGGCAGTCGCACAGGGGACTCCTATCAAGCTCCTTGCCCTGGATGGAGTGCCCGCGACGAGCGCGAACGTCAAAAGCGGGACCTACGGACTCCGCCGCCCGCTCAACTTCGTCACAGTGGGCCCGCCATACGGACTGGCCAAAGCGTTTCTGGATTTTGTGCTGACTCCCGCAGGTCAGCACATTGTCACAGCGCAAGAGTTCGTGCCTGTGCGGGAGACTATCACACGGCAGTAACTCATGGCCGATACCCATTTTATTCACAACTCGTTTCCCACAGGGGACGTTGCGCTCCCAGGAATCGATGCGGCACGAAGCGCGCGCACGTGGAGCGATGGGCTGTTCGTGTGGGGGCTGCGGGGCTGCGCCGGTCTGGCTGGCGTGATCACCTTCCTCATTGTGGTGTATCTGTGTGCCCAAAGCCTCCCATTGTTGCAACAAATTGGGCTTACGCGTTTCTTCACCGATCACACCTGGGCTCCGACGCGTGGGCAATTCAACCTGCTTCCTATGTATATTGGCACGCTCTACGCCACGCTGGGGGCAGTGACGCTTGCCGCCCCCTGTGGCATCGCCCTGGCGGTGTTTGCTGCCTTCTACGCGCCGGCTCCGATTTCCCGTGTCGTGCACGGGGTGCTTGGCCTCCTCGCTGGCATTCCCTCAGTCGTCTACGGACTCTGGGGGCTGGTCACGCTCGTGCCGCTTCTCAACCGTCTACATCCTCCAGGCCTCTCATTGCTCATGGGCATCGTCATCCTGACGTTGATGATTCTTCCCACGATCGCACTGATTGCAGAGGCGGCACTGCGGGCTGTGCCACGGGAATATACGCTTGGTGGAGCTGCCCTTGGCTGCAACCGGTGGCAGGTCGTGCGGGGGATTGCACTACCGGCCGCTCGTTCGGGCTTGCTCACTGCGGTGCTGTTGGGCACAGGGCGCGCCCTCGGGGAGACGATGGCCGTCAGCATGGTCATGGGGAATACCATCCAGATTCCAGACAGTGTGCTGGTCCCTGCGCGGACGCTGACCGCTCATATCGGTCTGGAAATGGCCTACGCTATGGGGAGTCATCGCGCGGCGCTCTTTGTCGCCGGCGTGTGGTTACTCGGAGTCGTGGCCGGACTTGTGTTCCTTGCAGACCGCGCGAGTTGGAGTCAAGTCTAAAGATCGGACCAGGCAAGCAGAAATCATTGAGCACAGCTTGCAGGCGGTCGGCTTATGGTCAGAGGTCAAAGATAAACTCCGTTCGTCCGGTCTGACGCTCTCTGGTGGACAGCAGCAGCGTCTGTGCATTGCCCGCGCGATCGC
>CAZAYE010000347.1:0-4812 GCA_964489255.1 uncultured Enterobacteriaceae bacterium | reverse complement strand
CGCCTGCAGGGGGGCACTCTCCGCTATTGCCCGAGTGGGCGTTTGTCGTGCAGTTCCGCACCGAGACCGACGTGGAACAGAGGCGCTGTACGGGCCGGGTGGAGCATGTGGTGTCGGGGCAGGCCACGCATTTCGCCTCGCTGGCAGAGCTGCTGGCGTTCATCGCGCGGGTGCTGGCTGAGGTACGTGCCCCACCGCGCAAGAGGCCGGGGAGAGGCGGTTAAGGAAGCCGCTGCTATATGCCTGGCAGTGAGAAAGGGGGTGATGTCCCTTGCATGTCGGAGAGCTTCGCAGGAGATGACCACGGGAATGACGAGGCGACCTGAACTCAACACCTCAACATCAACGCAGGGAGGAATATTATGAGCATGAAGGGACGCACGTGTGTATGCTATGGCACTACGGAGAAACTTGTCAGGAACGATGAAGGGTTTCGGTCCTCTTCGGCGGCGAACCGGCTGACTGCTTTGGCGGAAATCCCGAAGGCAAGCCGCGACCGGCACTGGGTCCACCGAGCAAGTGCTATCGCTGCCTGGTTCTTACTCCTCACAATGACGACCGCAGTTGTGTGGGCGACCCCTGCCTTCGCGCAAGGACGACATGTCGTGCCCGTCTCGACGGTTGACGAACTCTACGCGGCCGTCAACAATCCGGCCAACGAAGAGGCGCTGGTTGAGCTTGCGGCGGGGACCTACCCCCTCGACCCAACGAAGCCAAACGACGGATACTTGACCCTCCAGGCCGGTATGGACCTCGTCGGGCAAAATGAAACGCGGGACCTGGATGGGGACGGCGTTCCGGACCCGATCGACCCCAATGATCCAGACCGCTTCGTCGTCGTTGGTACAGAGACGATCATCGACGCCAGGAACCTTTCAGCGGTGTCTCTTGCCAGGTCCGATTGCCATGGAAACCCTTTTACCGTATTTAAGTCTGTCATTGCCGTTGGACGGGGCAACCGAGTCACGCGGCTCACAGTGAGGGACCGCGACTCCCTCATTGGAGGTCGACCATTTCTCATCGGTTTCGCTAACGTCGCTCCCTCGAACCAAGGAGGGAGCGGGCTGCAGGCCGAAGTGTCCGATTGTATCCTGGAAAATAGCCGAGGCGGCGTCTCTTTCTCAAACCTTGGGCGCGAAGCCTCGGGGTTCGCTTCGCGTGTCACCCTCGAGCGGAACGTCATACGGCTGAACATTTCCTCGATCATAATCGCGAACGCGGCAACGTGCGGTGCCAGCATGCACACCTTTCTCCGTGGTAACCGTGTCTATAGTAACTCCAATGGGCTCGTCGGCGTTGGGGGAGGTTCGGCGGACGACTCGGAGGTACATCTCGTTTCCCTTGGAAATGTGTATGGCCCGAACAGATTTTACGGCTGCTTGTTCTCTGGAGGCCAGGACGCCGCCGGTGCGGGATTGTCAAAAGGGGGCAATCGTAACCGACTGTGGTGGAGTTCGGTCTCGGATGCGATTTGGAAGAATGGTCCAGGTGCCGGTGGAGTTTTTGCAGCCGCTGGCTTTGGCCAAGTCAGCTCGGCTGAGCGGAGCTTTGATAACCAGGTCCGGCTCGAGTTCCTTGGGACCCGCTTCGTCAAGGAAGGTGGCGACCCTCAGAACCGAGCTGGTGGGGCCCGGCGGGATCTCACGATCTTCGGAGCCTTTGGCTCACAGGGCCTTAACCCTGGGGAAGGCAACGCGATCGACATCCTGGTGCGCGGGGCCACAAGTGACGGAGCGCCCGGGGCGTTCGTCATCTCCGATAGCCTGCCGGCGGCTCCAAACAACACGGCAACGGTGATTGGTTCCGACGTAGCCTTCGAGCACGCGAATGACGACGTGGACATCCCGCCGGAAGGTTTCTTCTGGCCGCCACTTCATTGAGCGACCCATCTCTGCGTGGGCGAAGAATAAAGAGGCTGGACCCACGGTGAGATTGCTTCGCTGCGCTCGCGATGACATCGCTCTCTATCGTTGCGAGGAGCCGAAGGTGACGAAGCAATCTTTGCCCTCAACTTCATTGCGGTGAACTACAAGGGCGCCGTTATGCTGCGCCCGTAGGTCAATCTCGACACAGGTGCGCTCACCCTTCGACAGGCTCAGGGCGAGCGGAAACTCCTTGCACAGACAAGCCCATCCGTAGATCATAGTAGTGGGTAAGCAACGAGGTGGGTCTGGAATTCATATCAGAAACGTGAGGTGGCCAACTTGACATCGGCCCGGGCCCACGCCTTATGGAACTGTTGCTCCACCGCAATGGCATCTTTGTCCGCCTTTTGGGCGCGCAGGCTTTGCGCCAGCCCGTAGAGGGACCAGCCATTTTCAGGATTGCGCCGCAAATCTTCTCGATAGACTGCCTCGGCCTCAGTTGCCCTGCCGGCTGCTAACAGCACTGCACCCAGCGACTGCCGCACTGGATAAAACCAGGGGGGCGGTTCCATGTAAGGGAGTCCATCCTGAAGACGAACCGCCTCCTCCAGAAGGCGGATTGCTTCATCAGTCTGCCCTCGTCGTGCTGCAATCTCACCCGTGAGCACATTCGAGGCAATCTGCAACAGCGTACGGGCTGGAGTGTTCTCTCCTAAGACCCTTTCAGCGGGAGTATTGGCGGCAATAGCTGCGACCCGAGTCTGTTCGCTTGCCGCCTCGTCCAACCGACCTGTCGCCGCTAAGGCCATCCCACGGGCGTAGTGCCAGATGCCCGTGGTGTACTGCAGACCAGCCGGAGGAGCAGGTTCTTTTAAAATTTCCTCCCACTTTCCGAATCGCACCAGCGTAAAGAGGAGTGTCGGCGCCATAAACTCTATCGGCGGCATCTGCAGCACCATCTCCGCAGGTACCTTCGCAATCAGGTCGCGAGCAGCCTGGAGGGCTTCAGCACTGCGACCTTCCATGTTCGCGGCTGCCCACATAAAGTGAATGTTATGCGGGTAGTACATCATGCGGTAGATACCCTGAATGTCGTACTTCTCGATGTACGTCGCATCCACCGCAGCGGCACGCGCGTTGCTGTCCACCGCGTCGCGGTACCGTCCGACTCGCATATAAATATGGGAGGGCATATGCACCAGGTGCCCCGCTCCGGGTGTCAGCATGCCGAGCCGATCCGCGAACGGCGCTGCCCGCTCCGGTTGAGACGAAGCCTCGACTGCGTGGATGTAATAATGAATCGCGCCCGGGTGCTCGGGGTTGCGCTGCAAGATCGCTTCGAGCGTCGAGGTGATTTCGAGTGTGCCTGGCTGGGGCTGACCGTCGAGCGTCCAGAGGTCCCAGGGACGCAGGTTCATCAGGGCTTCGGCAAAAAGGGTGGCAGCATCAAGATCGTCGGGATAACGCCGTGCCACCTCACGCATCGCATCCGCATAGGCCTTGTCGAGAGCCTTACGATCAGCATCCGGCGTATTGACATGCCGCTTTGCCAGTGCCTCGATGTACGTACGCTCGGACTCGCCGGCCTGAGGGGCTAAGGCGAGCGCCTTTTGAATCGCCTCGTATGCGGCTCGATCTCGTTCCGCGTCCACTGGCAGGTTGTAATTCGGTCCGAGGGTGAGAGCGATCCCCCAGTAGGCCATCGCGCAGTTGGGATCAAGCCGGGCTGCTTCTTTGAAGGCGCGGGTCGCCTCGTCGTGGTTGAAGGCGTAAACGAGGCGCAGCCCTTGGTCGAAGTAGCGCTGGGCTTGGGGGGAGGTGGTGGTGACCGGGTGATGGTGGGAGCCGAGGTTATCGAATAAGGGCGGTCCCGCCGGCTGCGCAGATGGGCTGGAGTCGTGTTGATGATCCGCCGCCACAGGTGTGACAACAACGAACAAAACTAACCACAGCGCGTAAAGATACCGACTCATGGTACTCCTCCTTGGTCGCCGAAGGTAATCCGCAATCGCTGAAGGATCGTTTGGTGATCAAGATTAACGAGCCGCTCGTCCAGGGGCAAGTTCCCTTTAAAAAATCACTTACAGTGTTCTTATCCTGTGACTTACCGTCCTTCGGCGAAGAGATGAAGGTAGCGGAACGCGACGGTCCGTTGGTCGGCAACAAACTGTGGAAAAGCGGCGCCAGCCTGAAAGGTAATCGCATTGGTTCCGGGGACGACCCAGCTGGGGTCGAGGCGGAGCTCATACTCGCGCCAACCATGGTAGAGGAGGAGTTCTCCCACCCGCCGCCGGTTGACCTGTACCTCTAGAGGAAAACAGGCGAACGCCTTGGACTGGATGAACGGTCGCACCGCGAGCTTGAGGGTGTAGACCTGGCTCGCTGGGAGAGAGACCTCAACGCTTGCCTCGCCTTTCTGCATCCAGATGATTGGTCCAACTGGTTCCCGGGTCGGCTCTGCCCAGGCGCCGTAGAGCACAGCCTGGGTGCTAAGCTCGCCAAAAGAAAGAGAGAAAACCGGTTCTCCAATAGTTGCTCTGACTGAAGGGAGCGCGAAGCGAGCGGCAGGGAAAAAGTAAAACACCAGATAGCTGGCCAGCAAGCCGCTGGCTGCGAAGACAAAACGACGGGAGAAACTAAGCAGAGTCGGGCGGGGAAGAGCGAAGCACAACCAGGCACTTACCAGAAGAAAGCTGCCGAACACATCACTCAGCCAGTGACGGGCCAGATACAGTCGCTGCCAGGCGATTACGCCTACGAAACTAACGAGCACTCCCGCGCAACCGAGCTTGATGAGAACAGCCCTCTGCTTTCGGGTGAGCAAAAAGATCAGGGTTCCAGCAATCAATAACGCCCCCGTGATGTGGCCACTAGGAAAGCTGTTGCCTCCGATTAACGGCGGAAGGACACTAGGGCGAGCGCGCTCGAAGCCGGTCTTGAGCAATTC
>CAZAYE010000346.1:0-4820 GCA_964489255.1 uncultured Enterobacteriaceae bacterium | reverse complement strand
GAGGGGCAACAAGCAATTGAGGGCATTGGTAAGTTCGTCCGTGAACACACGGCGTAATACCAAGTCGCTTTTGAAACGGGCCATTGCTTGCTCGTGTTGCCGTCCACCCTTCGACTTCGCTTCGCGTAGCCTGTCCTGAGCGTGGTCGAAGGGCGCAAACGCAGTGGAGCGGTTCAACCGAGATTTGCTATAACGCCTTCTCCTCTTTTTAGGCCTTAAGCGACCCGAAAAATCTTTTCAGACGCTCAACGAGCGAGGGGCTATGCTCCTCCTCTGCCACATGTCTGCTGTGGAGATCGTGGAGGTCTTCGGCGCGGACATCCCACCACGAGACCTCGCTGATCTCGATCTGCGTAATCTCGCGGAGGGCGGGGACCAGCTTCTCTAAGATGAAACCTTGGTCAGGGATACTGTTGTCACTTAAGAGAACGTCTATCTGTTTAATATAGTGCTCGGAACCGGTGTATATCGTCGGTGTTGGTACCACTCCTGCCACCTGAGGCAAGATCGTTCTCAGCTTTGTTTCTTCAATACGTGAGAGAACTTTCTGCAGGGGGGGTCTCGTTTCTTCCTCAGGGGTATCAATCACAAAGGTTAAAGAGAGATACTTGAGCCTAGAGCTGCCCGCCTTCGGTTGTGAGATTCGACATAAACCCGGGACTAACCCTTGCCCTGCGAGATTCACGGTAAACTCGAAGAAAGCCAGCATGTCTTCGCGGGCATATTGATCAATAAATTCCCGGAAGATGTCGATGGGCTTTTGTTGTGTCACTGCTCTGTCCCCCTGATTATTGCGCTCGCCGTATTGAGTCTGCGCCCGTGGCTTGTTCAAAGAATTATGCCAGAGAGCAGGGCCCTGCACAATGTGCACTCGTGTGAGTCATATTCGTGCGATACCAGCGCCGTTAAAAATGGCCGCGTGTGGGAGCTTGATCCTGGAAAGTAAGCGGGGCAGGGTGGTGGTGGAGGGTAACGTTATGGGAACTGCTCGGATGTTTGAAAGCTTCGAGAGTATGACGATCAAAACGACAGGAGCGACCATCAACTTAGTGAAAGCGGGAAAAGGCTCACCAGTCTTGCTGCTCCATGGGTATCCGCAAACGCATGTCATGTGGCACAAAATTGCTCCGCGGTTAGCCATAGACTTTTCAGTGGTTGTTCCTGATCTCCGCGGCTATGGCGACAGCAGTAAGCCGCCGGACGCGGAGAATCATTTCGGCTATTCTAAACGCGCCACAGCCCAAGATCAGGTGGAAGTTATGGACCGTCTCGGCTTCAAGCAGTTTGCTGTTGTGGGGCACGATCGGGGCGCGCGGGTCGCGCACCGCCTGGCGCTCGACCATCCCGACCGGGTGACTAAGCTGGCGGTCCTCGACATCGTCCCCACCCATAAGCTGTATCATAACGTCAACAAGGAGTTCGCCACGGCGTACTACCACTGGTTCTTCTTGATTCAGCCGGCGCCGTTCCCGGAAACGCTCATTAGCAATAACGCTGAGTTCTACCTTAACTCGCTGCTTGGCAGGCTGAAGCCGCAGGCCATTACTCCGGAAGCGTTTGCTGAGTATCTACGCTGTTTCCGCGACCCAGCGACTCTTCACGCAACCTGCGAGGATTACCGTGCCGCTGCGACGATCGACCTCGTCCACGATGAGGCCGATATGGATCGTAAGATCGCTTGTCCAGTTCTCGCATTGTGGGCGGAAAAAGGCGCCATGCATCGGATGTACGATGTCGTCGCAACCTGGCGCGAGCGCGCGCTGAATGTGAGCGGTAAAGCCTTGCCGTGCGGTCATTTCCTCCCCGAGGAGGCACCGGAAGAGACCTTGGCGGAACTCAAGGCATTTCTCAGTGCTTAATGCCAATTCTCGGTTCAACTGAGCCATTACGCATTCGTACTTCGACAGGGCTCAGCACGAACGGTTTTTCTGCTCACCCCGATTCCTTACTCCGTTCGCCCTGAGCGTGTCGAAGCCTGTCCTGAGCCTGTCGAAGGGGGTGAACGGCAGGGTGGAAATGGCCTGTTGCAAAAGGGAACTAGTCTAACTTGTTCTAGTTCGGCATCCACGCCAGCGACCGAATCTCGGCAAACTCCCGGCGCAGTTTGCTCCAGGAGTCTCCGCCATCGTTAGTAACAAAAAGTTGTCCGTAGTGGCTACATGCTACGATCCGATCAGGGTCCGACGCATGGGTGGCGAAGGTCCAAATTGGCGTATTAGGTTCCACGGGTAACGGCAACAGTTCCCAGCTCTGACCGCGATTGCGCGATCGCTGGATTCCGCCCGTACTCCCGATTGCTTCGTCTCCGGTCGCAACGAAGAGGACTTGGGGATCGTTAGCCCGTAGGGTCAAGCCACGGCAATAGGGAAAAGAGAAACGTTTGTCTACTCCCAAAGGTTGCCAATGGTTCCCATCGTCCGTGCTGACGAAGAGATCGCGGTTCGCACCGACCACGACAGTCTTAGGCTGAGCTGGACTGACAACGATGTCATGGATGTCGGCGATTGGCAGCCCGGCTGAGATGCGGGTCCAAGTCTCTCCCCCATCCAGACTGCGCCGCACGCCATCGACTTCGATACCTGCCCAGATGATGTTGTGATCCATCGGATCCACAGCCAGCGAGGTCACTCGCGGGACACGCACGTCGGGACACTCTTTGGCCATTTCTACGACGAGCGGTTGCCAGTGTTGCCCACCGTCGCGGGAGCGGAAAAGAGCCGCTGGTCGGGTACCGGCGAAGAGGATATTGGAGTCCACAGGATCAAAAGTGACCTTCCAGACTGGTGTTCCATTCATGGGCGAGTCAATCCGTTCGAAGCTGGCGCCGCGGTTCTGACTGCAATAGATGCCGTCGTCGGTGCCCGCGAGGACAATGCGGGGATGACGAGGGTGAACGGCCAAGCTGAAGATCCGGCTCTCAAGCCACAGGCCCTTGTAGACAAACTGCCAGGTTTCTCCCCCGTCTGGGCTCTGCCAGAGCCCCGTGCCAATTGTTCCTACACAAATGGTGAAGTCCTTTGCCATGGTGCCCTCCTTGGATATTTCATCTGCCCTTTGGGAATAGGTCCCCTATGCCTAGCACAGTAGGTCTTCCTAAGCGAGAACAATTTGACAGGATGACCGCTTTCGCAGGATAATGCCAGCCTCACGGAAGAACATGACAGGGAAGCAAAAATGACGTTAGACGAAATCCTTGGGCAGGTCATTGACCTACTGCAGCGTCAAGGCCGAGTCTCATACCGGGCACTCAAGTTACGCTTCAATCTCGACGACGAGTTTCTCGAAGGGCTCAAAGACGAGCTCATCGCGGCTCAGCGACTGGCCAGCGACGAGGACGGCAAGGTGCTGGTGTGGGTCGGCGAAGGTGAAAAGGCGAAAAGGGCAAAAGGCGAAAAGGAAAAAGACTCCGGACCTCGGACGCCGGACGCCGGACTATCTTCTGGCGAACGCCGCCAACTCACCGTAATGTTTTGCGACTTGGTCGGTTCGACTGCCCTCTCCGAACAACTCGATCCTGAAGAACTGCGTGAGGTGGTACGTGCCTATCAAGAGGCATGTGCCGGGGTAATCAGCCGCTTCGAAGGGCATATCGCGCAGTATCTCGGTGACGGGTTGCTGGTCTATTTTGGCTATCCGCTGGCTCACGAGGATGATGCTCAGCGGGCAGTGCGGGCAGGATTAGGGATACTCACGGAACTGCCGCAACTGAACGATCAGGTAGAGGCCATCGTAGGGGCACGGCGGCGCCGTGCCCCTACAGACCCCACGACTACACCGCCCCTTCAGGTACGCGTCGGTATACACACAGGGCTGGTAGTGGTCGGAGAAATGGGCGGCGGCAGTAAGCGTGAGCAGTTGGCGCTAGGGGAGACTCCCAACATTGCCGCACGGCTACAGGGTTTGGCCGAGCCTGACACTGTTGTGCTTAGTGCGGCTACACAGCGGCTAGTGACCGACTTGTTTGAATGCCAGGACCTGGGGCCACAGACACTCAAGGGCATCTCCACCCCTCTGTCGGTGTACCGCGTGGTGGGCGAGGGGGTGATCCACAGCCGTTTTGAAGCGGCGGTCAGTAAAGGTTTGACGCCGCTCGTAGGTCGAGAAGAGGAACTCGGTCTGCTGCGGCGACGCTGGGAGCAGGCCAAAGCAGGCGAAGGTCAGGTGGTGCTGCTTAGTGGAGAGCCGGGCATTGGCAAGTCCCGCTTGGTGCAGACGCTCAAGGAACAAGTTACTGCCGAAGGCGCGACCCGCATCGAGTTTCGCTGCTCGGCCTATCATCAGAACAGCGCTTTCTATCCCCTCGTCGAGCATCTCCAGCGGCTCTTACAGTTTGCTCCACAAGACACACCACAGGCCAAATTAGCGAAACTCACCCAGCGGCTCGCGCACTATCGCTTTCCCCAGACCGATACCCTCCCGCTGTTGGCCGTCCTGCTTTCGCTGCCGCATCCTGAAGGCACTCCCCCCCTTACTTTGAGTCCGCAGAAGCAGAAGCAGAGGACTCAGGAAGCGTTGGTGGCGTGGGTTGTCGAGGAAGCCGAGCAGGCTCCGGTGTACTGTGCCTGGGAGGATTTGCACTGGGCTGATCCTTCTACCTTGGAGCTTCTCACGCTCGTCCTCGATCAGGTGCCTACCACGCGGCTGCTAACTCTCCTCACCTTTCGCCCTGACTTTACCCCGCCCTGGCGGCCGCATTCGCATATTACCCAGCTCACCCTCACCCGCTTAGGACGGCCTCAGGTGAAATGATGGTAGAGCAGGTGACTGCGGGGAAACCCTTACCCGCAGTCACCTGCTCTACCATCATTTCAACCTGAGGC
>CAZAYE010000345.1:0-4820 GCA_964489255.1 uncultured Enterobacteriaceae bacterium | reverse complement strand
AAGCGGGATCGTGCCCGACATTCTCTGTTTAGGAAAAGGCATGGCGAACGGTTTCCTGGAGAGGGCTTCGAATAAGCTTCAGGAGGCCGAGGAACAGGAAAAGCGCTTCCACAGTGGAGTTGGCCATCACGCATGTCAGGGCATGGTACAACGCAGCAGATCACCTACGAAATATTCTCCGAGCCTATTAGCTCTAGGGGGGAAGGACAAATGCGGAAGAAGGGGGGTCCATGTGAACAAAGAGCGGCTCATTGAGGTAGATTTCCCTCTGCGCGAAGTCTCCGAGGCGTCCGTCCGCGAGAAGAACATCCGGCATGGGCACATCTCCACGCTGCATATTGGGTGGGCGCGGCGTCCCTTGGCTGCTTCGCGGGCGACGGCGCTGGCAGCCCTTCTGCCTGATGACCCCAAGCGCCGAGAAGAGTTCTTGCGTCTGATCCGCGAGATTGCGCCGTGGGAGGTGGTATCGAAGGGAGGGGCGACGCATGCGTCGCCCCTACAAAAGGCTCGTGACCTGATTCGCGAAGCGTTTGATGGGCGCGCGCCGCGTGTGGTGGACTGCTTTGCCGGCGGTGGTGCGATTCCTCTAGAGGCTCTGCGCCTGAGTTGCGAAACCTGCGCCCTGGACTACAACCCCGTGGCCGTCCTCATTCTTAAAGCGGTGCTGGAGTATCCGCAGAAATTTGGTAAACCCACCACCGTAGGGGCACAAGGCCTGCCCCTACAACCACAACGGGGGATCTCATTAGGGCAGGCACAAAACCTGCCCCTACGGTGGGCGATATCGTTGGCGCGTTTAAATCCATCTCCACCCATGAATATCTTCTCGGCATAAAGCACAACAGATGGTTACCATTCTCTGGCCGATTATGGCAACGCAATTATCATGAACACATCGTTCGCAACGAGGACGAATGGAACGTCATCCGTGAATACATTGCCACCAATCTGCTGCAGTGGCATCTGGATCGGGAGAATCCCCTGTGCACGGGGGTCAGTGAGATCGAAACTGCTCTTTTCGACAAACGGAACGAAGGAGACAACAGTGAAACCCTGGCATCAAGGTGGTTGTACCGCATTGAGACCTCCGGGAAGGAAGGTTTGACGAATCAGTCTTCGCCGCGGATTTGTCCGACGTGCTTGCCGACCGCGGGCCGTTGGAATACCGCGATGCCGAGACTTTCTTTCGCAAAACCTATCCGACTCAGGGACTGCTGAACCTGCTGTCGGCGATCCTCTCGCGCCTCTCAGGTCGAGGGAAGGGCGAAGCCGTCATCCAGATCCAGACACCATTTGGTGGAGGCAAGACGCACAGCCTGATTGCCCTCTACCACGCTAGTCGGAATTGGGGGTTAGGGATTAGGGATTGGGGATTAGATATTCCCGAACCCCAAACCCCGAACTCCAAACCCCAAGTCGCAACGTTCGTCGGCACCGCTGCCGACCCACTCAAAGGCAAAACCCCTTGGGGCGAACTGGCTGAGCAACTGGGCCGCTACCCTTTGCTGCGTGAGTACCTCAAAAGCCAAGAACCGCTGCTTGACAAAATTCCCCCTCACCGTCTGCTACAAAAGACGTTGCGCGAGGATGAGCAAGAAAAGCCTCTGGCTGACATTGCCGATGCTTTCCGGAAGTACCCGCAGTTGCCGATGCTGGAAAGTGAAGCAGTAGTACGCACGGCGGTCATACGCGGGGTGCGTGAGAAAGTATTTGGGGGTGAAGGTTGATGGGCGCCTGTACTTCAACGAGACACTGGCTGAATCGCTGCTCGACTACGGCGCCGTGCTGATACGGAAGGAGGTCGCGGCGCAGACTAGACAAGTAGGAGAGGGGACATCTCTACCGGCCGGCTCTGAGCCTGCTGGCACAACGCAAGCGAGCGTGCAGGAACAACCCACCGGCGTCCTCACTGGGTCATCAAGCTCGTTGCAGGAAGCTGGCGTGCGAGGTTTCAGGCTACGGGTCAAAGTGCCTTGGGATAAGCTCTCTGACTTCGTTCGTGGCGTGGTCATGCCGCTGCGCAATGACGGGGCAGACATGGAAGTAGAAGTGTTAGTCAAGGCGCGCTCAGGGTCCGGTGTGATGAAGCCATCCACCTTGGAACAGAAAGTCAAAGAGACCTTGAGCCAAATCGGGGCGGAGATTTTAGAAGATAGCCGCGAGTAGCATAGTGATGAGTGATGAATGAAGAGCGATGAATGATGAATGAAGAGTGAAGAGTTAAGGGCTACTTTTTCAGTGTTTGCTTTGCGGTCAAGACGATCGAGGATAAGATCTTGATCAACTGTTCCGTTTCTTCAGAGAGGTCGGTGAGGCGGTGAGCAGGGATTAGTTCCGCCTCTTGGAGTAAACGTAGCCAGTATGCAGTTTCACGCGCTTCTTTGTGGGCTATGGAGACCTTCGCGATGAAATCTGCTTTACTCTGTCCTCCCTGGGCTTCATGAATATTTGCGCCAATGGAGGTGCCTGAACGCAGAAGTTGCCTCCCTAAAACCCGACCTATGTTATCCTTTTCAAGTTCTCGATAGAGTTTGATGATCCGAAGCGCATAACTAAAGCTTCGTTCAACAATATCGGGCTTTGCCATTTCTCATTCACGCCCACGCTGTGATTACCATTCTTCACTCTTCACTGTTCACTCTTCATTGATTTACCACATCACCACCCCACCATCGATATTGATCGACTGGCCAGTGATGTAGGAAGCATCAGGCGTGCAGAGGTATGCGATGAACTTGCCGGTCTCCTCATCGGTGCCGGCCCGCTTGAGCGGAACCATTTGATTGATGACGTTTTTCCAGGTCACCTCACGACCAAGGTCATCCATGCGCGAGGTGTCGATAATGCCCGGGCACACCGCGTTCACGCGAATATTATGAGGCGCCAGCTCCATTGCCAAGGCTTGCGTAAACCCCTGGATCCCAAAATTCGACGTGCAGTACGCCACGGTGTTAGGCATCCCTCGCTTCCCGGCAATGGAGGAAACGTTAATGATCACTCCCTCTTGCCCTTGTTTAATCAACGTCGGGATCACGGCCTGACACATCAGGAAGCTACCAGTCAGCTTGATCTCCAAGACCTTACGCCACAAGTCTTCAGACAACTCGACGAGCGGCACTCGGTCAGGACCACGAGCGAACGCGGCATTGTTAATGAGGATATCAATCCGGCCGAACTCTTGGAGGGTTGCTGACACCGTGCGTTTCACCTCGGCGCTCTTTGCCACGTCAGCGATGAGCGGGAGGCAACGTCGGCCTCGTTCTCGCACCTGGTCCGCCGTGCTTTCGATGTCCCGCCAACCAATCGCTTTCTCATCTGGGGGGAACGTGGCAGGATCACGGCCGGTGCCAGTGGCCACAATATCAGCGCCTAATTCGGCAAGGGCGAGAGCTGTGGTTCGGCCAATGCCGCGCAGCCGCCCCGCGCCAGTGACAATTGCAACTTTGCCGTCGAGAATGCCCATGACTACTTCACCGCCTGTCTTTCCCCTCTCCCTCGGGGAGAGGGCTAGGGTGAGGGTTCCTCAACTCCTCTGGGGAGAGAGAACCCTCTGCCATACGTTCGTGCTGTGTTATCCACCTAACTCCTCAGCAAACAGCTTCTTCGCCTTTGCCCAGGCGTCGTCAGCCGCCGCTTTGTTGTAGGTTGCCCGCTGGTCGCAGAAGAAGCCATGGTCAGCGCCAGGATACACCACGACCTCGTGGCGGATCTTGTTCTTTTCCAGAGCCGCCCGAATGGTATCGACCTCGGACATGGGGATTGATGCGTCCTTGTCTCCGAAGAGACAGAGGGTACGGCCAGTAATTTTGCCGGTACGGCCGACTGTGGAGGGCGCACCGCCGAACCCTTGCTCTTTCGCGATGCCGCCACCGTAGAAGCTGGCTGCAGCCTTCACCTCGGTCTCGCTGGCAGTCAAATACGTTATGTGCCCGCCGACACAGAAGCCGATAGCACCAAGCTTGTCGCCCTTCACAAAATTTTGCCGCGTGGGGAATGAAAGCGTTGCCCGAGCGTCAGCAATGAGCTCGTCGGCTTTGAGTTGGGTGTACAGTTTGATTCCCGCCTCCATGCCTTGCTGATCATAGCCGTACTCTACACCTGGTCCGGTGCGATGGAAGAAGTCCGGCGCGAGAGCGACGTATCCTTCGCGGGCGATCCGTTCAGTCACGTCGCGAATATGAGAATTGATGCCAAAGATCTCCATGAATACCACGATTCCTGGTCGTGGCGTCCCGTCCGCGGGCCGAGCCAGGTAACCGCCCATGGTCTTGCCGTCAACGTTGATGTGAACTCGTTCGGTTTTGATTTCCATCGTGCGTCCTCCTTGCTGAATTGTGAGAATGTCTGGGCCACGCGCCCTCTCAGGCTCCTTTTCTCACACACCCCCTTACTCTCTGTCAAGGGTGAGGGGGTGTCACGATCGTGTCCTCCCGTATGTTCCTTCACCTTGTTCTTCTCCCGTAGGGAGACCGCTTAGAAAGTTGTCGGAGAGGGGCATCGGGGGTAGGATGCAGCCAGTTTGTAGTTACGGATAGTAAGCAATGCTCACAAGGGAGAATTTCCTGTTTAGCAGAACCTGGCAGGTGCGGGTATTGACCGTCCTGACCCTTCTGGCTGCCGGTCTTGGCCTCCTGGGGATTTACACCCTGCACACCGCTCCCCTGCTCATCTTCGAGTCGGCATCCTCCTCTGCCGCAGCATCTGACATACGGGGCATCGCCGGGATTCCACTGGACCGTGGGTTCTTTCTGCGCTTTCCTGAATTCTTTACCCCAACGGCAGAAGCCGCCTGGTGGCAGCAGCAAGAAACGGTATACAGC
>CAZAYE010000344.1:0-4820 GCA_964489255.1 uncultured Enterobacteriaceae bacterium | reverse complement strand
CATTGGCATCCCCCACGAATTTTTCGGGCGTGGTCAAATACGTGCGCGGATCAGCGCCGAAGCGGGCCTGCGCCTCCTCCTGCCCGTAATCTAAGCGATAGATCTTCGGCCATTCTGGCCAGGGATTGTCAGGTTGTCGCGTGTCAGGGGGTCGGGGCAAGATCTCGAACTGAGTGAGGCTCTTACATTGGTGACGCATCGCCGTTCCCACACAATCAGTGCCGGTATCGCCGCCGCCAACGACAATGACATGCTTGTCGGTAGCCGGGATGTAGTTTCCATCCTTATGTCCGGAGTCAAGCAGACTCTTGGTATTGGCATGGAGGAACTCCATGGCGAAGTGGACGCCCTTCAGATTCCGACCTTCGATCGGTAGGTCACGCGGTTTGGTGGCCCCGCAACAGAGTACAATCGCGTCGAACTCCTCACGCAGTTTGGTTGCTGGAATATGCACGCCAACGGCAGAGTTCGTCACAAACTTGACACCTTCTTCGGCCATGAGAGCGATGCGGCGCTGGACGATAGTTTTGTCGAGCTTCATGTTAGGAATGCCATACATGAGCAGACCACCAATACGATCCGCGCGCTCATATACGGTCACCCAATGACCAGCGCGATTCAGTTGGGCCGCACACGCCAGCCCTGAGGGACCGGAACCGACAACAGCCACTTTCTTGCCGGTGCGCTTTTCTGGGGGTTCCGGTTTGACCCAACCTTGTGCGAAACCATTGTCGATAATCGAACTCTCAATATTCTTGATCGTGACAGGGAGCTCGTTGATCCCCAGCACGCACGACCCTTCGCAGGGGGCAGGACACACGCGACCGGTAAACTCAGGGAAATTGTTGGTCTTATGCAGCCGTTCGAGTGCCTCTTTCCACAGGCCGCGGTAAACCAAATCGTTCCATTCTGGAATCAGATTATTGATGGGGCACCCCGAGGCCATACCACTGATGAGGGTTCCGGTATGGCAGAACGGGATACCGCAGTCCATGCAGCGACCACCCTGGTTCTTCAGTTTGCTCTCCGGAAAGTGCTCGTGAAATTCTTTCCAGTCGTTCACCCGTTCCAGGGGAGAGCGGTCAGGCGGCAGCTCACGCTGAAATTCCATAAATCCGGTCGGTTTACCCATGCCTGTGATTTCTCCTTACGATCGCAAACAGCTCAGTGGTCTATGGCACTGTCGGGAAATCCCCCCTTCCCCCCTTTGACAAGGGGGGGAGCGCAAAGCGCGGGGGGATTTAGTACGGCTGCGGCAGAGAAAGATATTTTCCAACAGTATCATTCAGGGCCGGGCGTAGCCGTGCCAATCCCTGTAGTCTGAGATTTAGTTCCCACTGACCCGGGCCGCATCATTTTTATTGGCCTCGAAGGCGGCCATGATCGCCTCGTCACCAATCAGCCCTTCGCTCTCCGCTCGCTGGACCGCCTCAAGCATGCGCTGGTAGTCCTTGGGCAGCACTTTGACGAACTTCGGCGCGGTTTCTTCCCAGAGAGCTAAGATCTGCCACGCCCGATCACTGTGAGTGTAGGTGGCGTGACGTTTGAGCACTTCCTCAATTTCCTGCAAGTCTCCTTCGTCGAGGCGTTCGAGCGTCACCGTCTCAAGGTTGCAGCGGCTCTTGAAGTTATCGTCTTCATCAAAGACGTAGGCAACGCCTCCAGACATACCTGCAGCAAAGTTCCGACCTGTCGCGCCAATCACCACAACCCGGCCACCGGTCATGTATTCACACCCATGATCGCCCACACCTTCGATCACCGCCCGTACCCCGCTGTTCCGGACACAGAAGCGTTCACCCGCCATGCCGCGGATGTAGGCTTCACCGTTGGTGGCACCGTAAAACGCCACGTTGCCGACAATAATGTTTTCCTCAGGGGCAAAGGTCGAACCTTCAGGCGGATAGAGGATGATCTTGCCACCCGACAACCCCTTGCCGAAGTAGTCATTGGCGTCCCCTTCGAGTTCCAGGGTCATGCCTAGTGGGACAAACGCGCCAAAGCTCTGGCCAGCCGAGCCTTGGAAGTGAAAGTGGATGGTGTCTTCTGGCAGCCCCTTCGGCCCAAACCGCCGAGTGACTTCGCTTCCCAGAATAGTGCCAACCACACGGTTAGTATTACGGATCGGCAGAGTAGCTTTTACCTTCTCCCGACGCTCGAGTACGGGTGCGGCCAGGTCGAGCAGCACTTGGTTGTCGAGCGCGTTTTCTAGCCCGTGATTTTGGGGGATCTGACAGTAGCGCCCGATCTCCGGCTCGACGTGCGGCTGGTAGAGAATTGCCGAGTAATCCAGTCCTTTAGCTTTCCAGTGTTCGACCGCCCGGCTCATTTCGAGCCTGTCCGTACGCCCAATCATGTCACTGACTGTACGGAAGCCAAGTTTGGCCATAATCTCGCGCATTTCCTGGGCGATGAACTGCATAAAGTTGACCACCTGCGCGGGGTCACCCGTGAATTTCTCGCGCAAGACTGGATTCTGCGTCGCGATGCCAACTGGGCAGGTATCGAGATGACAGACCCGCATCATGATGCAGCCCATCGCCACTAAGGACGTGGTAGCGAAACCAAATTCTTCGGCTCCCAAGAGGGCAGCAATCACCACGTCACGACCGGTTTTCAACTGGCCATCCGTTTCCACGGCAATACGGCTGCGTAAATTGTTGAGGACTAACGTTTGGTGGGTCTCAGCTAAGCCAAGCTCCCACGGCAACCCGGCGTGCTTGATGCTGGTTTGCGGTGACGCCCCAGTCCCACCGTCATGACCACTGATCAGCACGACATCCGCGTGGCCCTTAGCCACGCCTGCGGCGATTGTCCCTACACCCACTTCGGAGACGAGCTTAACGCTGATGCGGGCGTGATGATTCGCGTTCTTCAGGTCGTGGATCAGTTGAGCCAAGTCTTCAATCGAATAGATGTCGTGGTGTGGCGGTGGCGAAATGAGACCAACGCCGGGCGTCGAATGCCGCACTTTCGCGATCCAGGGATAGACCTTGCGGCCAGGCAGCTCACCGCCCTCACCGGGCTTGGCTCCCTGGGCCATCTTGATTTGCAGCTCTTTGGCCTGAGTCAGGTAATAGCTGGTCACCCCAAAACGGCCCGAGGCCACTTGTTTGATGGCACTATTGCGCGAATCGCCGTTCGGGTCAGGAACGTAGCGGGCCGGATCTTCGCCCCCTTCGCCAGTGTTACTTTTACCGCCGATACGGTTCATGGCAATGGCGAGGGTTTCATGGGCCTCCTTGCTGATAGACCCATACGACATCGCGCCAGTCTTGAACCGTTTCACGATTGCTTCGACCGGTTCCACTTCCTCGATGGGAATGGGTTGAGCATCAAGTTTCAGCTCCATGAGGCTACGCAGGGTCGCCATCCGCTCGGACTGATCATCGATGAGTTTGCTGTACTCTTTGAACGTGGCGTAATCGTTGTTGCGGCAGGCCTTCTGCAACAGATGGATCGTCTTAGGATTAAAAAGGTGGAGTTCTCCATCTTTGCGGTATTGATACTGGCCGTAGACTTCCAGCGTGTGGCCGTTGAGCGGGAAGGTCGGGAAGGCCCGCGCATGCTGCTGCTGGGCTTCCCGCGTGATTTCTTCTAGACCGATGCCGCCGATTCTAGACGGTGTCCAGGTGAAATATTTGTCGATCAACTCTTGGCCGAGACCGACTGCCTCGAAGATTTGGGCGCCACAGTAGGACTTAATCGTGGAGATCCCCATCTTCGCCATTACTTTCACCACGCCTTTGACCACGGCTTTGATGTAGCCTTTCACCGCGCCCTGATAGGTGATGTCCTTCAACATCCCTTCGCCGATCATGTCATTCAGGCACTCGTACGCCAAGTAGGGATTGATGGCCTGAATGCCGTATCCGATCAATAGACAGAAGTGATGCACTTCACGGGGTTCCCCGGATTCGAGGACGAGGCCTACACGGGTGCGAGTGCCAGTCCGGATGAGATGGTGGTGAAGCCCCGAGGAGGCCAGCAGAGCGGGGATTGGCGCATGCTCACGATCGACCCCTTTATCCGACAAAATGAGGATCGTGGCGCCATTCTCGATAGCCTGATCAGCGGCCTTGCACAGCTCAGCTAATGCCCGCTCAAGACCAACTTTGCCTTCAGCCGGGTTGAAAAAGATAGGCAACGTCACAACCTTGAGCCTAGGCAGGTCGATCCGGCGCAACTTCTCTATTTCTGAGTTCTTGAGCACCGGGGTTGTGATCCGCAGTTGCTGACAACTTTTCGGCTGCGGCTCGATCAGATTGCCTTCGGACCCCAGGGTTAGGGTCGTCGAGGTGATTAACTCTTCCCGGATAGGATCGATCGGTGGATTGGTCACCTGAGCAAAAAGCTGCTTGAAGTAGTTGTACAGCAGTTGCGGTTTGTCAGACAGCACCGCGAGTGGCGTATCAGTGCCCATCGAGCCGACGGGTTGGATGCCGTTGACGGCCATCGGACCGATATTAATACGCAGATCTTCAAAGTTATAGCCAAACGCCTGTAAGCGTTGCAGGGTCGCTTGATGGTTATATGTAGGCGGCTCGTCAGGAATATCCGGCAAACGATCAAAGTGAACCAGGTGTTTGTCCAACCAGTGGCGATACGGCTGGGCGGTCGCCATTTGCTGCTTAATCTCTTCGTCGCTGATGATGCGCCCTTCCTCCGTGTCCACCAAGAACATACGGCCAGGTTGGAGGCGACGTTTCTCCAATACCTGCTCCGGCGGCACCTCGAGCACGCCCACTTCTGAAGCCATAATCACCAAGTCATCCTTGGTCACATAGTAGCGGGAGGGCCGGAGGCCGTTTCGATCAAGG
>CAZAYE010000343.1:3121-4832 GCA_964489255.1 uncultured Enterobacteriaceae bacterium | reverse complement strand
CAATGGGAACAACAGCAAGTGAGGAAGTGTACAAATGTCGTGTGGTTTGATTTAGATATCTCATCTGGACATGCTGCTGGTACACTTCTCCACAGCAGGGAATCTCTGCAACCCCATTGCTCACCGGCAGATTGCTGATAGAACCTGCGCAACCGAAGAGAAAAACGAAAGCAAAGGGCACCGGTCCTGAATTCTTTCTCATAACGAGGGGAAAACGTAGACAGATGGTGAGGCCTGTCGGGATCTGCTTCCGTTCAACTGGAGAGCCAGGCCGCGTGCGTCCCTTCCTGCTTAGGGGCGAGTTGAGGAAGCGGTCGCCGGCGGGATACCCGCCGGACGGACAACGAGCGTTGGAGTATTGCCGTGTTGAATCACTCTCCGTGATACACTACCTAGCACGAAGTCAGCCACCCCTGCCCGTGAAGCAACGTCACGTCTGCACTGGCACCCTGAGCCACCGTGCTGACATAGGCGAGAATGGTCTCCGCCAGGGGAGAGCCATCGAGTCCAACCAGAATATGCGTACCATGGGATTGTCCTTTCCGCTCTGGCCATTACGTAGCACCATTCTAAGTCTAACCGTAGTTAATCTTCATTGTCGCCATGCCTCTTTCGTGATCATGGGCTCTGCTTGGCCTTCCTATTTCGCCTCCTGCTGTCTATCAAAAGTAGCATGGCTCCTACGAGAGTATTACCTGGATGATACTACCCCTCATCCCAAACCGAATTTGTCATCCTCAAGATATCAATATTGGACAGTCACTAGTTCTCTTTACTGCTGGTGACCGGCGCAAAAGAAGCCAATATTTAGCAGGAGAGGAGAACAAAAAGCCCTTGATCACTCAAGGGCTTAGAGGAAGCCACCCATCGGAGTCGAACCGACGACCTACTGATTACGAATCCCGACAAAGAACATACCAGGCCGCGCGATAAAAACATTTCCCCAAAGAAATTCAAGAGTTAGCGAAGAACCAATGTCATGGTAGATCGTGCAGGTATGTTGTTTTTCAGGGTGCTATGGCACCATTTTGGCGCCAAAAACATACAAAAAGTGAATCCGTCTCGTGTGGCTAGAATCCCCCTAACGCTCCCACTACTACAGGCTCTTGTTGTTGCTGCGGTGGAACGTAAGAAAGCTTGAGAGCTGAACCTGGGAACATTTCAGATATTTTTTCAGCAAGCCGCCCGGTAAGAGCATGATCGGCATCAAGAAGCTGCAGCACTGTCGTGGGATGAAAAACCCTACAAACGCGCGCACCACTATAATGCTTGCGCGCACAGCCACCGGGCTGTTGAGTACGTTAGCTGCCATTACGGCGCCGTGTTCGGTGAACGCATAGGGCAGCTTGCGCCGGCCGCCGCGCCCACCCTTTGATATCGCAATTTGCGACATCAAAGATCCCCGCTCTTCTTTGGTCAACGGGAACATAAAATCTGGGGGAAACCGATCGAGGTTGCGCTTGACCTGCTCGTTGAGCCGGGTGGTGGTGACACCATAGAGCAGAGCAAGGTCACTATCGAGCATCACTTTGTGGCCGCGGATGAGGTAGATTCGACGTTCGACGAAGCTGGAGGAGAGAAGGGGACAACGTGCCGAGGACAATGCAGTTGGGTACACAGGGAGAGCCGCACGCAATCTAAACGAATACGCGGCTCTCCGCCTACTTTGCCCCTCGGACGCCCCCGCAGGCTCTACGACAGATTGTAGATC
>CAZAYE010000343.1:0-3111 GCA_964489255.1 uncultured Enterobacteriaceae bacterium | reverse complement strand
GTCGGGCCGGGTGTAGATCCGCGCCACGTTCTCTCCCAGAATCAACCGTTGGTCCTTCTCAGGGAGTGATGAGATCGCCTCTTTGGTCTCTTCCACTGCCGTCGGGCTGGCATCAAAGTGGGGAAAGTCTGAAGCCCAGATGAACTTGTCCGCGCCACAGTGCTGGACCATGGCTGGAATGGTGGTTTCGTCCGGATCAAAAGAGATCCAGCACTGGCGGCGGAAGTACTCGCTCGGATAGTGCTTCAAGCCCGTTTTCCAACTCAGCAGCTTATGTTTGGCGTCCAGCCGCTCCAGAAAATGGGCGATCCAGCCGCCACCCGTCTCTAAGAGCAGCACTTTTAGTTGGGGGAACCGATCGAACACTGCCCCCTGACAGAGGGCCGCAAAGGCCGCCTGTACGTCAAACATCACCACACTGAAGCGGTAGCCGTGCAAGGGACTTTGCACGGCGGTGACCGACTCCGTCATCTTCCACTGATGGCCCAGGAAGTATTCATTCAAGGCCACGTGAAAGCCAATAGGCATGCCCGCCTCCTGCAGCGCCGCCCAGAAGGGATCATACGTCCGGTCCCAGTAGGGAATCTGGCTGGGCGGCGCCGCGCGCATAAATGCCCCCTTCACCCCGAGTTTGGCGACGCGCTGGACCTCCTTGACGCCCTCGGTGGTATCGAGCAGCGAGATGTGGGCCACGGGGATGAGGCGTTGCGGATTCGTGCTGCAGAAATCGATGACCCAGTTGTTGTAGGCCCGGGCATATGCCGCCGCCAACTCGGCGTCCTTCACTTCCACCTCCCACGTCAAACCCAGCGAGGGAAAGATCACAGCCGCGTCCAGCCCTTTCTCATCCAGGAGGCGCAGACGGGCAGAGGGATCGTAGGCACCTTTGGGACCGTCAAAGTAGCTGAAGGTCCCCGAGGTAGCGATCTCTTGATAGGGTTGACCGATCCCTGCCACGGCTGGACCGACTCCCCGCAAGTTGGCCGACGGTCGGCCATCAATCACGAAATACTCTACCCCGTCTCGATCTTTCTCCATGCGGATGGCGCGGTCTTTGTATTTGTTCTCGAGATAACGCGCCCACAGATCCGGTGGTTCGAGGATATGTCCGTCAGCATCAATGACTCTGCCTTGCATCATAGTACTGCCCTCCTTTTCGTGTAGGGAGCATACGTTACTGTGATGCTCCGATGCAAGAGAATTCACGCAAACACGCGCTCACCGAGAGCAAAGAGCGGCCAGATGAGCAGGCCAACGGTTGGAGTGGAGGCGGCGAGATAAAAGACTGGGTGCCAACTCCCCTGTGAATTGGATGATGAATCTGGTGATCGCGGGCGCGAGAATTCCCGGGATTGTGCCAATAGTGTTGGCGATTCCCATCAGCACTCCAGCGTAACGCGGGTCGATGTCGAGGTGGTTCACCAGCCCCTTTCCATACCCTATTCATTGCCACAAAGGAAAGGGGAACCTATCCCTGGTGGCGCACCCGCGGTCGGGTAGGCGTACTCCCGCTGCGGCGAGACGCTATGACCGCTTCCGTCTGTCTTGCGTGATGCTCTTTCCCGGACTCTCTTCCTTGTTTTCCCCAATGGGACACAATGCAAGGGAAACGTGAAGAGGTGCGGAAGATTGACAAATGGCTCTTCGTCTGGGCATGTTCTCTTATGACCTCTGTCTCAGCCTGGAGCAAAAGGAGGAACCTCATGGCTCTGTATGCACTCGATGCGGTCGAAATCTTTGGCAAGGGTGTGCTCAAAGCAGAAGGAGTGGTCGTTGACAAAGAAGGCAATGTCTACGGTGGCGGCCGTAACGGCGTCATTTATAAAGTCAATCCCGAAGGAGCAGTAAGCGAACTCACGACGCTGCCCGCTGGCTCTCTGCCCAACGGCATCACTATGGATCGTCAGGGCAACTTGGTGTACTGCGATTTGGGGAAGAAAGCCATGATGCGGGTCACCCCGAGCGGTCAGGTGTCGATGATTGCCGATCGGGTGGGTACGCTGCCGCTGACCCTACCGAATTTCGCGAGCTATGACGCCGAAGGCAATCTCTACGTCTCTAACTCCAGCACCCGTGAGGTGAAAAGGGTGCGAGAAGAGTTCGCCACGCCCGAGCCCAACGGCGCCTTGGTCCGGATCCGACCAGATGGCAAAGGGGAGATCGTTGCCACTGGTCTCTACTTAGCCAATGGGACAGCCATCGATCCCAAAGAAGAGGCGGTCTATGTGTTGGAGAGCACGCGGAATGACTG
The DNA here is from genome assembly GCA_964489255.1 of uncultured Enterobacteriaceae bacterium. Lineage (GTDB taxonomy): Bacteria > Desulfobacterota > Binatia > Bin18 > Bin18 > CAZAYE01. Next base: position 860 of record CAZAYE010000343.1, on the reverse strand, counting down.
TCTACGGATCCCGCTCAAGAAAGACGGCACGTTCGGGAAACCGGAGATCTATGCCCAGGGTTTCCCCGCTATTCCGGATGGGATGGCGTTCGACGTGGAAGGGAATCTCTATGTGACCCTGCCGGGAACGCCCAAAGACGGGACCCTGGTCCCCGCTAATCAGCTCATCACGGTGGACACTAACGGGAAGTGGAGCCTGCTCATCGACGATCCGGCCGGGCAAAAGGTGTATTTTCCGACCAACTGCGCCTTTGGTGGACCGGGGCTGCAGGACTTATACATCGCCAACTTAGAAGACGACCATTTCAGTCGGGTCCACACTGCCGTGCATGGTCATCCTCTCTATCACCAAAGATAAGGAAAGGGCAGAGGTGAGAATAGCTCCTGTACTGACTCTGGCAAAGACTAGACTACGGGACGAAGGGAAGGGCGATCCCTTTGGTCTCGCGCACCGCAACGAAGGAATGGGATGCAGCGCAAGGAGGGCCTCATTTCATTGAACAGCACGGTGTCACTCAAGAGGCAGGACACGATGAACCAGTCGTTGCGCCATCGTCAACCCTGTGTCCTATGGCTTGCCACGGTGCTGAGAAGGGAAGAGTGACCACGCTGTTGAGGGGCATAAGAGTGTCCCCACAGCTTGCTCCTAGTGGTCACTCCGTGGTTACTCTCTTAAGGAGCGAACTAAAGAGCTGTTGGTGGAAACAAAAAAGCCCCTGATATTACAGGGGCTTAGGGAAAGCCACCCATCGGAGTCGAACCGACGACCTACTGATTACGAATCAGTGAGTATAGGCTGCGCCGTTTATCACCATTCTGCATAAGCCCGCATAAAACCTGCTCTAGAGACGCACCGTCTA
>CAZAYE010000342.1:0-4855 GCA_964489255.1 uncultured Enterobacteriaceae bacterium | reverse complement strand
GCTAATGGCTGCGCGATGTCTAGCTGATGATGTCCGTGTTGATGCTGAAGTGCGTCAACAGATTCTTTCTAAACTACTCAGGTTCTATTTTGCTTCCGAATCACCTTGTGCACTGCGGGAAGATATTAGAAAAATATTCGCTCGATTTGGCAGTACAATTAGTGAAAAAGACATATTGCCAAGATTGGCCAAGCATCTAACCGATCCCAAGGTGGGAGTGCACTGGGCAGCAGAGGCAATAGGGGCAATGGGGTCAGCAGCTGCAACGCCGGAGATGCTCTCTACTCTACTCAAGGCTATGAACGAATCTGCAGAGGATGTCCGTGGGGGAGTTGTAAGAGCGCTAGGACAGATGGGGCAGGCTGCGGCCACCCCGGAAGTCCTCTCTAATATGCTCAGGCTTCTAACTGCTCCTGCCAGGCATGTACGTTGGGCAGTAGGGGAGGTGCTGGGGCAGATGGGACCAAAAGCCGCCACACCTGATATCCTTACGGCCTTATGTAAGTTGCTGCTTGACGGTTCTGGAACAGGTGTAAACGAAGTGGCAGCTTGGACGCTAGGACAGATGGGGCCAGCAGCGGTCACGCCTGATGTCCTTTCTGCTTTGTGTACGCGTCTGGCTGATCCTGATTGGTGTATACGTGAAGAGGCTGCTTGGGTAATAGGCCTGATAGGGCAGGCAGCCGCGACCCCCCAGGTCCTTTCAATCTTGCGTAGACGCTTGGCCGATATTGAATGGCAGGTGCGTAGGGCTGCAGTCCGGGCGGTAGGAAACTTAGGGCAGACGGCAGCAACTCCCGAGGTGCTTTTAGTCTTGTTTGAACTCTTGGCCGATTTTGATTGGCGAGTACGCGAGGCAGCGGCCTTGACAGTGGGAGAACTAGGACAAGCCGCAGTAACCCCTGAGATCCTGTCAATCTTACGGAGGCGCTTGGCCGATAGAGAATGGCGAGTGCGTGAGGCAGCGGCTTGGGCAGTAGGAGAACTAGGGCAGTTGGCGGCGACTCCCAAAATCCTTTCGACATTGCCCAAACTCCTAACAGATCCCGAAGGGAATGTGCGTAGGGCGGTAGCTGAGGCGCTAGGGGAGATAGGGCCAGCGGCAGCTACGCCTGAGGTCCTCTCAAGCTTACTTAAGCTACTGTCTGATCCAGAAGGAGGTGTGTGCCAGGCAGCAGCTAAAGCCTGGAGCAATCTCTCAGTCTATTTTCGTTCTCAAGATCAGTTGGAGGCGGAGAAATTGTTCTTCTCTCTTGCTAGCAGTGTCGATGAGGAACGCCGCAATGCTGGCTACATCGGCCTACGCAACCTGCTGGCGGGGAACTACCCTAATTCAGCACAGGCGTAGTACGTAAAAATCTGGATTTGATTTTACAGACGGTGTCGGATGAAGTTGAGTGGTGTATATCCTGCGACTTGCCAGGAATGTCATCCTGAGCGGAGCGAAGGATCTCCTACGCCTGAGAGATTCTTCGGCCTGCGGCCTCAGAATGACAGCAAAGAGAGGCTACTGCTAAAACTAAGTTCTTTTGACATGTCCGACAGGTCAAATGTTGAATTTTATACGTAATACCAAGTCGTCACAGTCAGTAACAACAGGTTGCTGAAGCGATGGCCGTTCATGCTTCGACAGGCTCAGCACGAACGGTTTTTTCAACCTCTTCTTGTTTCCCCATTCGCCCTGAGCTTGTCGAGGAACACACTACGCCACCGCTGGCGTCTGTCGGAAATCGAACATCGCTTCGCACCATTTGCCTACGCCGAGTAACCGCTCTTCAGTAAAAGCCGCACTCATGAGCTGGATGCCAAACGGTAACCCGTTTGCGCTCAATCCTGAAGGCAGTCCCAGGCTCGGCAACCCGCTGAAACTCGCAGGACCGTTGAACGAAGGGTCACCAGTTGTGGTGAGACCATGTGGTGCCGGCGCTGGAGTGGATGGGGTCAGCAGGGCGTCTACCGTCCGGCACAGGGCTTCCATGTCGTGGCGGAACCGTTGCTGGTGACGCCGAACCTCAGCATACTCGATGCCAGAGACTTTCTGGCCTTTTTCGATGAGATCCTGCATCTGTGGACTGTAGCGAGCTTTGTGCTGTGTATATGCTTCACGGTGCGACGCCGCAACTTCGGCGTATAACATGGTGAAATGCGCCTCAGGTTCGCCAGCGAAGCTCGCAGGCAAATGTACTTCTTCGACGGACGCGCCAGCACGAGCTAGACGTTCAGCGACTGCTGCGGTGTGCGTGCGAGTTTCTTCATTCGCTTTTTCTAGGAAAAAGTCACGCACGAGGCCGATACGCGGAGGCTTGGGATCTGCCAAGGCTCTGGCGTAATCCGGCACTGGTAGCGGCTCGCACGCCGGATCCTGTGGATCGTCGCCAGCAAGTGTCTGCAGAAGAAGCGCAATGTCATCGACCGTGCGGGCAAAAAGACCGACGTGGTCGAGACTCCAGCAAAGCGCAAACCAACCAAACGTACTGATTCGGCCATAGGTTGGTTTCAAGCCGACGCAGCCACAATACGCCGCGGGTCGAATCGTCGAACCATACGTTTGCGATCCTAACGCTCCTGGGCACATCGCCGCTGCAACGGCTGCAGCTGAGCCACTACTTGATCCGCCGGGCGTATGCTCCAGGTTCCAGGGATTACGCGTTGGAGAAGGGGCGAGTGCAGCAAATTCGGTCGTCTGAGCCTTGCCCAGAATAATTGCGCCTGCTTCTTTCAAGCGTCGCACCACAGTCGCATCATAGTCCGGCACGAAGTTCGCGTAGATCGGCGAGCCTGCGGTTGTCTTCAGGCCTGCCGTGTAGAAGATATCTTTGATACCGATAGGGATACCGTGCAAGGGACCACGGTACCAGCCACGCTGTATGTCTGCTTCACATTGGTGCGCGGCAGCGAGCGCGCCTTCTCGGTCAAGAGTGACCCACGCCTGCAAACGGGAGTCGAGGTGGTCAATGCGCTGCAAGCACGAACGCACGAGCTCGACCGGAGAAAGCTGGCGCGTGCGGATCTGCTCAGCGGCAGCGGCGAGGGTAAGGGTGTGAGGAGCGGTCATATATCACCTTGTGAAGATAACGGTTCCCTCTCCCGCTTTGCGGGAGAGGGAGAAGCTAGCGAAATGGGCTTGCCGACTTACGCTTCCACTAACTCATCAAGTTGAACCAAGATCCCGTCCGGGTCACACAGGAAGGCGCTGTTGAAGTTTCCGTCTGGCGTCTTTGTCACTGTGGGTGGAACGACAAAGTCGGCACCCTGGGCTTTGAGTTCTTCGTAGATCTTAGGGAGGTCTTCTACCCAGAAGGCGAAGTGATGAACGCCGATCTGATCGAGTTTGATCGCTTCACCACTGACTGGCTTGTCCGTATGTTCGGAGAGGACAAGAAATGCCTCGCCTTTGCCTTTCTTCCAATACAGCGTGACCGCGCGGCGCTGCTCGTGGGGATCCTTGTAGAGCGCAGGCAGTACAGTACCAGAAGTCTTCTGAATCTCATCCCGGACGACTTGGAAGCCGAGCAAGTCTCGATAGAAGCGTAGCGACTTTTCCATGTCACGCACGCCGACAGCGATATGGGATACGCCTTTCGTAACCATAATGCATCCTCCTTTGTTCTCTTCTCTGCCACTGAAGGACTGGAAAAGTCAAGTGCGAAAATAGGGCAAAGGGTTTTGCTGGTGCCGGGCCAGGGATGGAGGGCGATACCTCATGGCAGGGATCTGACTGCTGGGCCCTCTTCGCTTTTTCCTCACTATCGTTCTTCCTTAGGTCGCACTTGCCTTCTCAGCCAGACCTACGGGAGCGGTGGAGGTTGCCTGTAGTTTTGTTGCTTTCTCTTGTTTGATGCGCTTTTCGTAGCCGATCACTGGTACCAAGGCCAGCGCACCAAGGGTGGCACCCAGACCCAGTGCAACAAAACCCCAGAAGAATGAGCCTGTCACATCATAGAGGTAACCAAGAATCAGCGGACCAATCACCCCACTGAGTCCACCGCACAGGCCACCGATAATGCCCACACTAGTGCCGAACACTTCGGCGGGGATGATATCGAAAAGCAAGACGACGATGCCGTTGAGCGAGGCCGAGTTAAGAAACAGCACTATACTCATCATCAAGATTGTCGTGTTTACCTCCTGACTCCGCGCCAAGCCGAGCAGGGCAGGGAAGGTGAGGAGTCCTGTAGCCAGCCCAACGAGGCTGCGATTACCGAAGCGGTCGCCCAGGCCTCCGGCCGACCACATGCCAGCAAACGCGGCGAGATAGGGGATGGTGAGATAGATTCCGCTGTTCAGCACGGTGTAGCCACGCTCTTTGACCAGGTAGGCAGGCAACCAACTCATGTTCGTGAAGTACACGCCAACGCCGAAAAAGGAGGCGATGCACATGAACCAGAACGCACGGATACTAGCCAGGGCAGCGATGCGCTGACGGAACGATAATGTACTGGCTGTACCAGCGTGTGCGTCAAACGTGACGCGGTCCTTCGCCAGGACGGCGCTAAACTGCTCTTTTTCCTGTTCTGGCATCCACGGGTGTTCGTGAGGATGATCACGAATGATAAATGCGAAGAGCGCCACCAGACCGAGAGTCATAAGAGCCGAAGCGTAGAACATGACCCGCCAGTCCCACAATTTTATCAACCAGCCGACGAGTGGCATGCCCAGGGCGACCCCAAGATAGACGAACCCAATAAAAATGCCGTACCCGCGGCCCCGTTCGGTTGGTAGTAACCAGTTGTTCTGTAGCTTGTGCATCAGATTGGCAGTGATTCCTTCGGAAAAGCCGAACAGCAACCGCACGATGCTGAACTGCCAGAGCGTATGACAGGCGCCGGTCAGGGCGGTAAGCACACACCACAGC
>CAZAYE010000341.1:0-4880 GCA_964489255.1 uncultured Enterobacteriaceae bacterium | reverse complement strand
AGATGCAGTCCTACGGCCTGACTGCTAATCGCGGACCAGTAAGCACTTTTATCCCGGCTTGCGTGCCACAACTAGTGAGGTAAAAGCCGGCGGTGGCAGCGTGAGCTTCTGTCCCTCGACAAAGCCAGTCTCGTGTAGCCAGCCGATGATCTCTTCGCCTGGATACGCTTCGCCTTCGGGAAAAACCAGCATCATGAACATTGAGAAGATCACGGGTTGCAGCGGACTGACGCGATCGGGATTCGGCATGATCCCGTGCACCAGGATCTTGCCGCCGGGATTCAGGGCAGCAAACGCCTTTTTCAGTACCATCCGGCAGGTCTGCCGGCCCTCGGTCTGCAGCATATTGGAGAGCAAGATCGCGTCGAGTCCCGTTCCGAAGTCGTCAGTAAAATAGTTTCCCTCGCGGACCGAGATGCGGTCCGCCATTCCTTCGCGGGTAATGATCTGGCGAGTGCGCTGGAGGATGGGTGGCAGGTCGAATACCGTCGCGTTGAGTTGGGGGAATTGGCGGCAGAAGATGATCGAGTACACGCCAGAGCCACCGGCTACATCGAGAAGCGAACGGCAACTGCTGAGATCGACCAGGCTGCCAATACGCTGGGCCAAGCCTTTGCCCATGTCGAAGAGTCCATGGACATAGTTATCGAGTACCTCAGCCGGCGCATTAAATAATTCAGCGCCGGTCAGCGGGAGCACCGGCTTATCGGTTTTGATCGCCTCAGGCATTTTCATCCATGCGGCATAGCGATCAGCGGTCTGCCGGATCAGATTCCCCACGTAGCCGGGCTTACCTTTGACCAAGAAGGTATCCGCCAGAGGAGAATTCCGATAGCGATCCGCCTCCTTTACCACAAATCCCAACGCTGCACAGGCGTCGAGCACTCGTTCTACCCCGCGCGCAGGCAAGTCAACGCGAGCGGCCACTTCAGCAGCCGTAGCTGATCCCTCGCCGAGCGGGGAAAAGAGATCAAGCTGCGCTGCCCCCAGTACGACTGCCGAGCACTCGAATCCGCCCAAGATTTCCATCAGGACCGGCATTTCTGCTCTCAAGGCTTCTGCCATTGTCTCCTCCTCGCTTGCTCACTATGTTCGCTCTCTGGCTTAGGCAGGTAACGCCCACCCTCAGCCCTATGCTCTAAGCCATATGCTTGTATTCAAGGCACGGCTATAGTGGCATGAAATCTGTCAAGGAGCTAGCAACATGATTACGCTTGAAGAGTTTGCCAAGATCGAGTTGCGGGTCGCTACCATCAAGGCCGTCGAGCCCCATCCCAATGCTGACCGTCTTTTAGTGTTAAAAATTGACTTGGGCACTGAAGAGCGCCAGCTTGTCGCCGGTATTCGTGCTCACTACACGCCGGAGGAACTAGTCGGCAAACAGATTGTGGTCGTCGCCAACCTCCAGCCCGCCACTCTGCGGGGGGTTGAAAGTCAAGGCATGCTGCTCGCCGCGTCAGACGACGAGAAAATTATCGTATTAACCCCGGAAAAGCCCATCGCGCCAGGCTCGAAGGTAAGGTAAAAAAGTGCAAAGTGCAAAGCGATGAGCGATACTTTGCACTCAGCACTTTGCACTCAGCACTGCTTACTGTCCCGCAAACCGATCGATGCTGACCACTGCCCGTTCGTGCGTGCCGTCACCAACCTTGGTGCCGTCTTCGTTAAACGCTTCCACGGTAAAGAGTAGGCGACGTCCCTTGATCTCGTTGAGTGTCACTTTGGCTCTGACCTTCTGGCCGATTTTGGTCGGCGCCAGGTGTTTCACATTGATGTGGAAACCAACGGTCTGCTCGCCCGCGTCCATGTAGGGTGTGAGAAACTGGACGCACGTGCCCTCCATGAGTTGGATCATGGCAGGGGTAGAAAACATCCGCGGCGCGTTCGGACCCAAGTGAACAATCCCCATCTCGGGTGTGGTCGTAATGGTCTGTTCTGACGACATCCCGGGCTTGAGTGTATCTTTCATCTGTCTCTCCCTCATATGTTTTCATGCTTCGACAAGCCCGTCCTGAGCGTAGTCGAAGGGCTCAGCATGAACGGAAAAAACCTCTCTGTTTAGTCTAAGACCCGTTCGCAACGGGTGCCACTGGCGGCTTTATCCGCCAGTGCGAAGCGGTGGGCACGGGCAGGCAAGCTGCCCGTGGCACCCAGGCGGAAAGGTGGGCAGTGCCCACCCTACTGACTACTGGCTGCTGACTACTTCTTCATGGTATTAACGCCGCCCGCGTGATTTCCTTACGGTCGGACTTGTCCATTGCTTCGGCTGCGTGATCAAGTGGGAACTCTGCATCCACCAGTTCGTGATAAGGGTACTGGTCGATATGTTCCGACAAAAAGCGCAGGGCCTTATCCAGATAATGGGGGTTGTAGGTAGCTACTCCGGTTACCGAGATCGATTTGAACGTAATCATTGCTGGCGGCACCGCTACCGTGAGCCCCATCGAGATATTGCCGATTTCAATGACCCGACCGCCGTTGCGCACAAGATTAATCGCTTCAAGGAACGCGTCAGGAATCCCCGCAACCTCTAGTACCACATCCGGCCCCAGGCCATTAGTCAACTCACGCACCCGACCAATCCGCGCTTCCATTGTCGGATAGGCGCGCATATCGATGAGTTCATCAGCGCCAAACGCTTTCGCCCGTTTGAGGCGGAGATCGACGCCGTCGATAGCAATCACTCGTGCACCCCGGGCCTTGGCCACGGCCATCGCATGGAGCCCTAACCCTCCCGCACCTTGGACCAACAGCGTCTCTTCGTAACGCACATTCGCGCGGTCGAGCCCGAAGAAGACCTCAGAGAGCGCGCAATTCGCCGAAGAGGCCGCGTAGTCAGGCACGTTGTCCGGCACTTTGTACACATGCTGGCCTGGCTGGATATAGTAGTGAGTCGCAAAGGTTGTGTGAAAATGCGGCGGGTCCTGGGGGATGAGCCGCCGAGCGCGGATACCCATGGTCACACAGGCGGCAGCGTTCCCTTCACGGCAGTTCACACACTGTCCACAGGTGCGGTAGTACACCGGAGCAATGCGATCTCCCTCCTTCAGGGGCTGGCCGGCGGTGTCCGTGGCAACTCCCTTACCAAGTTTGTATATCCGCCCAACCATCTCATGACCGGGCATCACTCCGCGTTTGCCAAATTCGCCGCGCCACATGTGCACTTCCGAGCCGCACACGTTGGTGCGCGCCACTTGGGCAAGAATCGCGCCTGCCTCGACATCTGGCAACTCGTATTCGTAGAATTCGATCTGGCGAGCTTGTGGAATGTAGGCAACCTTGCCTGTCATATGTGGTTCCTCCTAGTCACTGACTGGGCAGCAAGGTAGCACGGGCCGGCATCGGGCTCAACGCTGAACGCGGAACACTGAATGATGAATTAAGATGAATTTACCTTCGCTGTTTCCTTGCTGTCTTTGCCGATGAAACCAAGACCGCTATCAATCTATAAAAACGACGGTGACCGGTACTCGCCAAAGACCCGACGCATTGCGTCGGAAATTTCTCCTAGCGTCGCATAGGCACGCACAGCGTCGATAATGACCGGCATGAGATTGCCGCCGTCCCGTGCGGTAGATTCAACCTTCTCCAAAGCGGCCTTGGCGGTCGCCTGGCTCCGCTCAGCCCGCACGGCCGCGAGCTTCCGCTTCTGCTGATTCTCCAAGGTCAGATCAATCTTGAGGAGCTCACCCTGATGATCCTCCTCAACTGTGAACTCGTTCACGCCCACAATAATTTGTTCCTTGCTTTCAACGGCCTGCTGATAACGGAACGCTGCTTCATGGATCTCGCGTTGCTGGTAGCCAGCCTCAATCGCCTTGACCGCTCCGCCCAATGTGTCGATACGCTCGATGTATTCGACCGCTTGGGCTTCAAGTTGATCGGTCAGCGACTCGACAAAGTAAGAACCCGCCATGGGGTCGATTGTATCTGCCACACCAGACTCGTAGGCGATGACCTGCTGCGTCCGTAGAGCGATACGCACAGAATCTTCGGTGGGCAACGCCAATGCTTCGTCTTTGGAATTGGTGTGTAAAGAGTTGGTCCCACCAAGCACTGCCGCGAGGGCTTGGATGGTCACGCGCATAATGTTGTTATCAGGCTGCTGGGCGGTCAGTGTTGAACCGGCTGTTTGTGCATGGGTACGCAACATCCAGGAGCGCGGATCCTTCGCCTGGAACCGCTCTTTCATGAGCCTGGCCCATAAGCGACGCGCAGCCCGGAATTTAGCAATCTCTTCGAAAAAGTTGTTGTGTACATTGAAGAAGAAAGACAGGCGTGAGGCGAATTTATCCACATCGAGCCCAGCCTTCACCGCAGCCTCGACGTAGGCGATGCCATCTGCCAGCGTGAAGGCAATCTCCTGAGCCGCAGTCGAGCCAGCCTCGCGGATGTGGTAGCCGGAGATGGAGATAGTGTTCCAGTTGGGCACCTGGTCCGCGCAGAACGCAAAAATGTCGGTGATGATACGCAGCGACGGCTGCGGAGGATAAATATAGGTGCCCCGTGCGATGTATTCCTTGAGCAGGTCGTTCTGAATGGTGCCGTTCACCCCGTCCCAGCTCACCCCTTGTTTCTCAGCAACGACCAGGTACAAGGCCAGAAGAATTGAGGCCGTCGAGTTGATGGTCATCGAGGTGCTGACTTTGTCGAGCGGGATGCCCTTGAGCAGGACCTCCATGTCAGCCAGCGAGTCAATCGCCACCCCAGCGCGACCAACCTCACCAGCGGCTAAAGGGTGATCGGAGTCTCGCCCCATTTGGGTCGGCAGATCAAACGCAACCGACAGCCCTGTTTGCCCATGCTCTAATAGATAGCGGTATCGTCTGTTCGACTCTTCGGCTGTGCCAAAGCCGGCATATTGGCGCATAGTCCAGAAG
>CAZAYE010000340.1:0-4880 GCA_964489255.1 uncultured Enterobacteriaceae bacterium | reverse complement strand
AACCTGGATCTGCTCAAGCCCGAATCCAGGCAACTGGTCGACACCTTCCGCCAGCAGCGTACGCTGCCTGACAGCCTCACGCCGGATTTTATCCACGCCTTGGCCGAGGTACTTTCAGGTCTTATAAAAGTACCAGTGAGAGCCAATGATCTCTGCGAGGTGTTGCTTGCTGACGGCGCACCTGTGACCCCTATGGAGATGCGGCAGCGGTTTGATGCATACCTGAGCGAGCTGACGAAAGGCAAGGAGCCCGGCAAAGTGCGGATCGTATTGGAGTAGGCATGCGCAGTCTTGAGGACATCCGACAGCTCCTGGCAGAGCTGGACCACCAGCAGGCCGAGGATCTTGAAGACCAGGATCTCGACTTCAAGGAATGGTCTCGAAGTAGCCTCAATGGCGCCGTCGCTTTAGTCGTCGAAATGGCAGTGTGTATGGCCAATGGCGGTGGAGGCACAGTAGTATTTGGTGTCAAAGATAGGGTGGTGGGCAGGGACAAGGCGATTCTGGGTGTACCACCAGAAGTGGATATCAATCGTCTGAAGAAGGCAGTGTATGACTCAAGCGATCCCAAACTCACCCCGGTATTTGAGGATCTCTCTGTACCGGAGGGCAGTGGCAGGTTGGTCGTCATGCAGGTGTATCCAGGGCTGCCACCATACACTGATACTGCTGGTCGCGGTAAGATCCGCATTGGCAAGGATTGCCAGCCCCTGACTGGCACCCTACGGCGTCGTATTATGGTGGAAACCGGAGAAACAGATTTTACCGCTGTCCCTGTCAGTGGTGATCCTCGGCTGTTGCTTTCTGCCAGTGCGTTGGAACACTTACGGGATGCTGCCGAACGTGAAAAAGCCCCGGTAGAACTCTTGCGGCTGCCCGACCTGGATCTGCTTGATTCCCTCGGAGTACTACGTCAGGGCCAACTGACCCGCGCTGCCATTTTTCTGGCCGGCCGCGAAACTGCCTTAAAAGAGCATCTACCGGGGTACCTCTGGACCCATCTGCGCATGCGCACTGATATCGACTACAGCGACCGGGTCGATGGGACTGACGCCCTGCCCATCGCGTTGTATCGGCTCACTGACCGTATCATGGCGGATAATCCCATCACCACTGTGCAACACGGCATGTTCCACTTTGAATATCGCACTTACCCAGAAGTGGCCTTGCGTGAGGCGCTCCTCAATGCTCTCTGCCATGCCGATTTTCGTCTACGAAGCCCCATCCTTGTGAAACAGTTCGTTGATCGCCTGGAAGTGAGCAATCCAGGTGGCTTTATCGGTGGCATCACGCCAGAAAACATCCTGCATCACGTTCCGGTTCCCCGTAACCCCTGCCTGGTGGACGCTCTGGCCAGATTGCGGCTGATCAATCGCAGCAATTTGGGCATTAGTCGCATGTTCCAGGCTATGCTGATCGAAGGCAAAAAGCCGCCGATCATCCGAGAGGTCGGCGAGTCAGTCTGTATCACCTTCCAACGCCAAGAGGTCTCACCCTCGTTTCGTGCCTTTATCACGGAAGAGTTCAAGCAAGGCCAGTTGTTGAGCGTTGACCATCTTCTGGTACTGCAATATCTCATAGAGCATGCCGAGGTGGACACGGCCACTGCTGCCAAGCTCTGCCAGCGAGATGAAGCCACTGCACGTGATATCTTGAGTCAGATGGAAACCCAGTGGAGCTACCTGGAACGCGGTGGTACCGGTAGGGGCACTTATTGGACTTTGAGGTCTCATCTGTACCGCCAGCTTGCTGGCTCTGGTTATCCAGATCGGAATAGACGCATTAGCTGGGAGGCAGCCAAGACGCGGGTATTGAGTGTCCTCATGCAGCGTAGCAAGCGGGGTGAGCCAGGCCTGAGCAATGCTGAGGTACGACAAATCGCCCATTTGGATCGACAGCAGGCCAACCGGTTGATCCATGAGCTGGAGCGGGATGGACAAGCACATATTGAGGGATATGGCCGCGGGGCACGCTACGTATACCCTGGTAAAGCGGATCAAGATTAAGCAACCAGACAGCAAATGTATACGGAAATGTCAATCGATACATTTCGTCTTGCAAATGTCTGCTGAAATGTTTGGCAACCTTGTTTTTTGCATAAAATGGGGATTGTGCATGGCACAGAGCAACTTATGGGAGCACGCTTCAGAGTCAGGACAAACCAGTCCCATTGAATGTCTTGGTATGACCTTTGAGAGCGACGAGGCACGTCGGACCTATTTCCTAGAACAGCTAGACGAGAAGCTTAAAGATCCAGAGTTCCGTAAGATTGAGGGGTTCCCCATCGGCTCAGACGAGGATATCCTCGCCCTGTCCGACCCCCCGTACTACACTGCCTGCCCGAACCCATTCGTCGCAGACTTTATCAAGCACTACGGGAAGCCCTACGATCCGAACACTCCTTACAGTAGGGAGCCGTTCGCCGCGGATGTGAGTGAGGGCAAGAATGATCCGATCTACAACGCACACTCATACCACACCAAGGTGCCTCATAAGGCCATCATGTGGTATATCCTCCATTATACTGAACCGGGGGATGTTGTCTTTGATGGGTTCTGCGGCACGGGGATGACCGGAGTCGCGGCACAGTTATGTGGTAATAAGGCTGCTGTCGAGGCACTTGGTGAAAGGGTGACTTTAGAAAGAAGCACCACGGAGGAAGGCGACAAGGGACTGTCTATAATAGGTCGCCGCAGAAGCATTCTCTCGGATCTGTCACCAGCAGCAACATTCATATCTCGTGGCTATAACACTTCATTTGTGGCAAGTGGCTTCTCCGATGCAGCATCCCGAATACTCGACAAATGCGAGAAGGAACTGAGATCTATCTACACAACGGAATACGGGCCATCGAGCGTCGGGATCATCGATTACGTTGTTTGGAGTGACCAGTTTCACTGCAGCAACTGCGGCGAGATCATTATACTATGGAACGCCATCATAGACCCAAAGACACGCCACCGACAGAGCCGCACCGAGGTCCCTTGCCCTCGTTGCAAGCACTTGGGGGACATTCGTCAAATGTCACGAGTGCTTGAGTCATATCATGACTCGGCATTGGGCAAGGTAGCACAACGAGTTCGACAGGAGGCAATTCTCATCCAGTATCGCGCACAAGGTGCCAAGTACGAGAAGTCACCCGATGTCGATGACTGGAGAGTCTTTCAAGAATGCGATGCTGCACTCAGTAGTTTTGATAAATGGTACCCGTGTTTGCCTATGCCTGATGGCCTACGAAAGGCTAAAGATGCATACCATCTGCGTGGGATAACTCACACCCATCACTTTTACTTCCCACGAAGCCTGATGGCGTTTGCCGCGCTATGGCATGAAATCTCCAGATATGATGGTCTACTAGGGCACCAGCTTCGCTTCTGGGCCCAATCGGTAGCTTTAGGATTTACCAAGCTTAATCGCTATTTCGAGAGCTCATACTCACAAGTGAATCGCTACATGAAAGGCACGTTCTATGTTGCACCTTTCATCTCTGAAGTGCGACTGGGATATGCTCTGAGAGGTAAGATACCAAAGTTAGTGCAGCTGGATTATGCAAAGGAAGGAGAATGCTTCATAAGTACTGGTTCCTCGGGCAATCTTCCTATTCCTGCTGATAGCATTGATTACATCTTCGTGGATCCTCCTTTCGGAAGGAACCTGCAGTATTCGGAACTCAACTTCCTGTGGGAAAGCTGGCTTCGGGTGCGAACTGACAGTGGGCCGGAAGCTATTGTCGATGAGACTGTTGGTAAAGAGCGCGATAGCTATCATGGTCTAATGGAGAAGTGTTTTCGTGAATTCTATCGCATATTGAAGCCCGGTAGGTGGATGACTGTCGAATTCCACAATGCGGAGAATGCGATCTGGAATATCATCCAAGAGTCACTACTTCAGGCAGGTTTCGTAGTGGCTGACGTACGTGTCCTAGACAAAAAGCAAATTACGATGCAGCAATGGGTGGGCACTAACGTTGTCAGCAAAGATCTAGTCATATCGTGTTACAAGCCTAACGACGGGTTCGAAAAACGTTTCGAACGAGATGCCGGCACTGAAGACGGCGTCTGGGATTTCGTCCGCACCCATTTGAAGCAACTTCCCGTCTTTGTCTCCAAAGACGGTCAAGCCGACGTCATTGCTGAGCGGCAGAACTACCTGCTCTTCGACCGTATGGTGGCCTTTCACGTCCAGCGAGGGGTGACCGTCCCCCTATCTGCGACTGAGTTCTATGCCGGGCTAGAGCAGCGCTTCTCCGAGCGCGAGAGCATGTACTTCCTACCCGAGCAGGTAGCCGAATACGACAAGAAGCGCATGACCGTCCAAGAGGTTCTGCAGCTCTCCATCTTCGTCATAGACGAATCGTCGGCTATCCAATGGCTCAAGCAGCAGCTCATCAAGAAGCCACAAACCTTCCAGGAGATCCATCCGCAGTTCCTCAGAGAGCTCGGCGGCTGGCAGAAACACGAAAAACCTCTCGAACTCTCAGCACTGCTGGAGGAAAACTTCCTGCGCTACGATGGCAGAGGCGAGGTGCCGAGCCAGATTCACAGCTACCTGTCTACCAACTTCAAGGAACTGCGTAACCTGCCCAAGGACGAGGAGAGCCTTCGCATCAAGAGTAAGGACCGTTGGTATGTCCCCGATCCCAACAAAGCCAGTGATCTGGAGAAATTGCGCGAGAGATCTCTGCTCAAGGAGTTCGAGGAGTACCGGGCCTCCAGCCAGAAGCGCCTGAAGGTATTCCGCCTTGAGGCCGTTCGCGCCGGTTTCAAGAAGGCCTGGCAGGAACGCGACTACGCCACGATCATTGCCGTGGCCCGCAAGATGCCCGAGACTGTCCTTCAGGAAGACGCCAAGCTCCTCATGTGGTATGACCAGGCGCTCAC
>CAZAYE010000339.1:0-4890 GCA_964489255.1 uncultured Enterobacteriaceae bacterium | reverse complement strand
GGAGGTCGTGCTGGTCGGCGGTTCGACCCGCATGCCTCTAGTACGTCGCCAAGTAGGAGAGTTTTTCGGTCGTACCCCCCTTGCCGACCTCAACCCTGACGAAGTTGTCGCTCTAGGGGCAGCTGTGCAGGCGGACACCCTTTCTGGTCGGCGGCGGGACATGTTGCTGCTGGACGTTGTTCCCCTTTCTTTGGGGATCGAAACCATGGGCGGAGTGATGAGTCGGCTTATCGATCGCAATACAACCATTCCGGCGAGTGTCAAAGAAATGTTTACCACCGCGGTAGACGATCAGACCGCTGTGGACATCCATGTTCTCCAGGGCGAGCGTGAACTGGCCGAGGATTGCCGAAGCCTGGCTCGGTTCAAGATTCCGATTGAGCCTCAGCCTGCAGGGGTTCCGCGTGTTGAGGTTACTTTTATGATTGATGCCAATGGCATTCTCAACGTGACGGCCACTGACTTGCGGACTGGCCGCGAACGTTCGGTTGAGGTCAAGCCTTCGTATGGTTTGACCGATGAGGAGATCGAAAAGCTTTTGGAAGAGTCGCTTGACTTTGCCGAAGAGGACGTCAGTAGGCGGTTGTTAATAGAGGCGCGCACAGAGGCCGATACAGTCTTACAGGCGACGGAGAAAGCTCTACGTCAGCACGCCGCTTTCTTGGCAGCAGGTGAAGAGGAACACATTCGAGCGGCCGTGCGGGCCTTACAAGAAAGCAGGGAAGGGGAGGATTATAACCTCATTCGCGATCTCACCGAGGCCCTGAGTGAGGCCACGACCCCTTTTGCCCAACGCATTATGGACGCGTCGATTCAGGAAGCTTTAGGACAGAAGCGACTTTCCGAGATCTAAATTTTGTTATAATAGCGCCTGTACGATGGAGGTGCACATGAAATTGCGGTGGGAAGAGGCAGAAGATATTGCCGAGCAACTCTTGCAGGTGTATCCAGATATTGACCCCCTGAGTGTGCGCTTCACAGACCTGCATCGCTGGGTGACTTCTCTAGAAGGGTTTGCTGATGATCCCCAGGCGTCAAGTGAAGGTAAGCTTGAGGCGATTCAGATGGCCTGGTTGGAACTGTATAAAGAACAAAACGAGGAATAACGTAGAATGTCGATAGAGCAGCAACGCAAGTTGTGATGGCTTGGGTGGATGTTGGCATTGAGGATTCTTCCTCAACCAGAAAGGGGCGAGGCTTCTCTATGAAAGAAAAACTTGTTGCTGACGTGGGAGTTTCTCTTTTCCAACCGGACTCCCTGTTGCCCTCTCAATTCTTTGCCGCCCTGAGGCAAAAAGCGCAGGCCTGCGGTGAACGTCGTCTGATGGTGGCAATTCTGGAAGATGCGGTTGATTGTTTCCAGAAACATCTCTGGGCGACGGACAACCGGAGTCGCCATCTCTGCACTGAGGCGGAGAAATGGTTCTTCTCCGATGACGATGACTGGCCGTTCTCATTCATCAATATTTGTCATGCGCTTGATCTGCATCCTGGATTCATCCGGCGTGGGCTTTTGGCGTGGAAGGACCGGCAGTTAGCCCGGTATCAGTCTAAGCCGAGCTATACCGGCCCCGTCCGGGTTCTTTCTCAACGAGGCGAACAGGACCCCGCTCATGTTCGTCCTTGACGTGTGTGAGTAAGACATGATTGACTCTGAAAACGTAAAACGTGAAGCGTCAGTCATGGGGTTTGGTTAATGTTTTACGTTTTTCGCTTGAATTTCGTGCTTCACCATCTTAGTCGTTTCGTCCTTCGGAGTTTCTTTTGGGGCAGTGAAGTCCTCGCCCGCATATGCGGGCGTCGGGGTGTGTACAACGCTCTACGAATCGACCTGAGCGGTTCTCTCCCTGAGGATGGCGGTCCCTCTCTGGCTGCGGTGTGGAGAGGGATGGAGATGGACTTCCTCTCTCTGACTACTCTCCTGAGGTGGGTGCGTGAAGATCAACGCGTCCAAGCAGTTATTCTCACTATAGCAGACCTCGATATTGGCTGGGCGCGATTGCAGGGAGTGCGCCGTTCTCTGTTCGCCTTACGCCAGGCTGGCAAATATCTCTGTGTGCATCTCACGGAGGGCAATACGCGTGAGTACTACCTCGCGAGTGCTGCGGATACGATTGTGTTGACGCCGGCTGGGCATCTCGCGGTGACGGGTCTTGCCGCGGAGACGTTTTTCTTTAAAGGAGCACTCGACAAGCTCGGCATTGAAGCGCAAGTGCACCAAGCTGGTCAGTATAAGGCGGCCGGGGAACCGTTTACTCGTGAATCAATGTCCGATCCGCACCGCGAGATGCTTGATGGTCTGTTGGACGACTTATATGGCCAAATCGTCGATGGTATTGCCCTTGCCCGAAACAAGAGCAAGGCTGAGGTGCAAGGCTTGATCGACCAGGGCTTGTTTCTGGCACGTGAGGCCCTTACGGCTGGACTGGTTGACCGCCTCGGCTACGAAGACGAACTGCAGGAGTTGATCGAAAGTAAAATCGGGCTCGTCCACCTTATCGAGGCTGGATCTTATCGACATCGGCGTGCCCGTGAACTGCGACGACAACTGCTCCGCGAGGAACCTCAGAAAATCGCCCTGGTGACAGTAG
Organism: uncultured Enterobacteriaceae bacterium; assembly: GCA_964489255.1. Classification (GTDB taxonomy): domain Bacteria; phylum Desulfobacterota; class Binatia; order Bin18; family Bin18; genus CAZAYE01. The sequence goes on along the minus strand of CAZAYE010000339.1, from coordinate 2,299 downwards.
GCGGGCCAATCAAACGAGGAGAAACGGTAGAAGGTCCAGGCGGTCCACGGGCAGTAGGTTCGAGCAGCTTCGCCCGTGACCTCAAACGAGTGCGTGAAGACCAGAACATTACTGCTGTCGTCATGCGCGTCGCCAGCCCGGGGGGGTCAGGCGTCGCCTCTGATTTGATGTGGCGCGAACTGTTACGAACCCGGGAGCATAAGCCGGTCATTGTCTCTATGGGAGATGTGGCTGCTTCAGGCGGGTATTATTTAGCTCTCGCTGGCAACAAGGTCTTTGCTGAAGAAGGGACAATCACTGGGTCTATCGGGGTGATTGCTGGCAAAGCTGTGCTGCGTGATCTTTATGCTACGCTGGGGGTGGGAAAGGAGATCCTCACCCGTGGTCAGCGAGCTGCCTTGTTCTCTGACTATGAGGCCTTTGCGCCATCTGACCACGAGCGATTGGACTTTGAGATCCAAGCGTTTTACCGAGACTTTGTCGAGAAAGTTGCCCAGTGCCGCTCTCTGAGCACTGCGGCGGTCGAACCCAGCGCGCAAGGGCGCGTATGGAGTGGCCGGCAAGCGTGGACCCGAGGCTTGGTTGATGAGATGGGCGGGATTGAGGAAGCTTTAGCGGAAGCTAAACGGCATGCAGGTCTGCCGGCCGAGCGGCCAGTGATCATCGAGCGTATTCCGAAACCCGCGTCCCTCTGGCGGCTTCCCACCCTCTTGCGCCTGGCTCCGCGAGCTGGGGCTGAGCCTGGGTGGTGGGCCCGTGAGCGAATCTGGGCAATCCTACCGATTTCGCTCCGCTTTTTGTAAAGGAGGATGAGTGTTTTACCGAGCAGACCAAGGGACTGAACTTGTAATAGGAAAAAACCTGGGGTATGGTGCCGGTGGCTGTATCTGGCCCTACTCTATGTCTACTACTCTGTAAGAGGAGACCGAGGAGGAGAGCTTCATGGCGACAAATCCAGTTGGAGCCCCCCTGCACAGACCAGTGCAGGAGCGGGAAAATGTAGTTATCCGCTTCGCTGGTGACTCCGGCGATGGCATGCAATTGACTGGCATGCAATTTACCACCGAGTCGGTGTTGGCCGGTAATGATATTGGCACGCTGCCGGACTTTCCGGCCGAGATTCGTGCCCCAACTGGCACCCTCTACGGCGTGAGCGCTTTTCAATTAAATTTCAGCAGCAAGAGCGTCTACACGCCTGGCGATGATCTTGATGCACTGGTGGTGATGAACCCGGCTGCGCTTAAGACCAATCTGTCTGATCTGAAGCAGAACGGCATCCTGATTCTGGACAAAGCTGAGTTCACCGAACCTAACCTGAAAAAGGCTGAGTATACGAGAAGTCCGTTAGAGGATGGATCGCTCGACAAGTACCAGACGTATCAGGTCGAGATCACCAAGATGACGACTCTGGCGCTGAAGGACATGAACTTGCCCAACCGTTCGGTGATGCGGTGCCGCAACTTCTTCGCCTTGGGAGTGGTATCCTGGCTGTTCCACCGGCCGGTCGAACCAACCCTCAACTGGATCAAGGATCGATTCAAGAGAAATCCGGAGGTGATGGAAGCCAACACGCGGGCGCTCAAGGCGGGATATAACCTGGGCGAGAATACCGAAATCTTCGCGTCATCGTACGAGATCAAGCCAGCCCACATTGCCCCAGGTACCTATCGCAACATCACTGGGAATACTGCCACTGCTCTGGGATTCCTGGCTGCAGCCAAGAAGGCAGGCTTGCCGCTCTTCTTAGGCAGCTATCCGATCACTCCGGCCAGTGACGTCTTGCATGAGTTGTCAGTTTTCAAGAACTTCAACGTCTATACCTTCCAGGCTGAGGATGAGATCGCTGGTGTGGGCTCTGCGTTAGGTGCGGCGTTTGGAGGCGCTATCGGCATCACTACGACCGCTGGTCCTGGCATGAACCTCAAAGCCGAAACGGTCGGCTTGGCCGCAGCGGTGGAATTGCCTCTCATCATCACCGACATTCAGCGCGCTGGCCCTAGTACCGGCATGCCGACCAAGCCTGAGCAGGCTGACTTGTTACAAGCGCTCTATGGTCGTCATGGCGAGGCGCCACTCCCAGTGATTGCGGCCTCAACACCCGCGGACTGTTTCTACGCTGCCTTTGAAGCCGTTCGTATCGCGGTCAAATATATGACTCCGGTGATCCTCCTCACCGATGGCTATCTGGCGAACGCCTCTGAACCCTGGCTCCTGCCGGCAATGGCTGACCTGCCGGATTTCACAGTTGAGTTTCGCACTGATCCTCAGGGCTTTTTCCCCTATCTGCGCGATGAAGACA
>CAZAYE010000338.1:0-4929 GCA_964489255.1 uncultured Enterobacteriaceae bacterium | reverse complement strand
GATCAGGCTGGCCCTGTGTTTCCCACACGGACCCCAGCCCAGCGTTTCATGTCGATCCTGAACGTGCCGGTCAAAGAAGTCGGTTTGCCTGGCTCAGCGATCGCCAACGATGATTACATTACCATGTACCTGCAAGGCTCTACGCAGTGGGATAGCCTCGCTCACGTTGGCTACGACAACAAATTCTACAACGACACTCCTACCAGCGCGGTTACTGCCCACGGTGGGGCAGCGAGGAACGACATCGGTAAGCTTTCCCAGTCATTGGTCACCCGCGGGGTACTCCTCGACATGGTGCGTTACAAAGGTTGTGAGAAAGAAGGGCATCTCTCCACAGATTATCCGATCACGGTGGCAGATCTCGATGGCTGCGCCCAAGCACAGAAAGTTGAAATTAAAAGTGGAGATGCGCTCTGTATCCGCACCGGCTGGGTACCATACTGGTACACCTTGAAAACGCACGAAGAAAAGGAAGCCTATTTTCACGCCCAACCTGGGGTATCGGTCTACACCGCCGAATGGATCCAGAAGAAAGAAATCTCCTGTATCGCCGTGGACAATATTGCCGTCGAACGGCTGCCCTCTGAAATTGACGGAGAGTTTATCCCCTTTCACCAAGTGGCGATCCGTGACCTCGGGCTCTCATTGGGAGAGATCTTTACTTTCGAAGAGCTGGCCAAAGACTGCGCGGCTGATGGGGCGTATGAGTTCCTGTGGGTAGCACCACCGCTCAATATTCCGCATGCAGTCGGCAGCCCGCTGAACCCATTGGCAATAAAATAAAGGGGAAACGGCGAAGAGGCGAAGCGGGAAAAGGGAAGAAGGGAGAGAGCTTTCTTTTCGCCCTTTACCCTTTTCCCCTTTTCGCCCTTGCCTTCTTACGCTCGCTGTCCAGCCATCGCCTCCAGCCGCGCAATCCGCTCTTCCAACGGCGGGTGGGTACTGAACAACTGCATGAGCGAACGTCCAGAGAGCGGATTGACAATAAAGAGATGGGAGGTCTGTGGCGACGCATCAAGCGGAATGCGCTCAGAGGCAAGACTGAGTTTCCGCAAGGCGGAGGCCAGGCTCAGCGGATCACCCGACACGCGGGCGCCGCTAGCGTCCGCCGCATACTCGCGGGTCCGCGAGATTGCCATCTGGATGACCATGGCCGCGATAGGCGCGAGGATCGACATGGCAATCAGACCAATGATACCGCCTCCGCCTTCACGGTCATCACTTCTGTTATAGCCACCAAAGATCGCCGCCCAACGCGCCATGTTGGCAACCATCATGACCACCCCGGCGAGGGTAGCAGCGATCGAACTGATGAGAATGTCGCGGTTCGCAACGTGCGAGAGTTCGTGTGCGAGCACGCCAGTGAGTTCACGTTCATTCATCAGTCGCAAAATACCCTCAGTAACTGCGACTGCCGCGTGCTGGGGATTCCGACCTGTGGCAAAAGCGTTCGCCGCGTCAGATGGGATCATATAGAGCCTAGGCATTGGCATGCCTGCTCGCAGCGCCAGATTGTGAACGATACGGTAGAGCAGAGGAGCCTCTGCCTCGTTCACCTGTCGAGCGCTGTACATAGCGAGAACGATCTTGTCCGAGAACCAATAGCTCCCGAAGTTCATGATAACGGCAAAGACGAAAGCGATGACGAGCCCGTGTGACCCGCCAAGGAACTGGCCAAGAGCCATGATGAGGCCCGTGAGAGCGCTGAGCAAAAGAGTGGTGCGTAACATATCCGTTTCCTCCATGTGTACGAGAAATACGGTAAGACGGCTCTCCTTCCCTGTCAACCTGAGGAATTACAAGAGAAAATGACTCAACAAGAGACCGACAATCAACAACACCCCATACTCCAAGTGTAATTTGACGGTATGGAGGAGCGCGACATTCACCTCTTCAACCTTATCCGTCTTAAAGGGAATACGCACTGCAGGCACCGCATGACGAAGGGTGGCAAAGGTCAGCAAGACCGGCCACGGGGCATAACCAAACACGACTAAAGCGGCAGTGATGACGAAAGCCCCATACACTAATCCAGCGAGTTCCCAATTCGCGGCCTGCCGGCCAATCACTGTGGCCAGGGTATTTTTCCCTCGCGCTTTATCTGATTCGAGATCACGAATGTTGTTGGCCTGGAGGATCGCCGCAACAAGACAGCCAACTGGCAGCGAGATCAAGAACGGCGTGAGGGCAAACACCTCGCGCTGTACGTAGTACGCACCGATCACGATCACCGGTCCCATGAAGATGAACACCGTCGCTTCACCGAGGGCAATGTATGCAAGCGAGAGCGGGTTAGCGGTATAAAAATATCCAGCCAGGACGCTGACTATTCCTAAAGCCAGAATTGGCCAGCCACAGAGCCCAACCAATATCAGTCCGAATACGCTCCCAATGGCAAACGTGGTGATCCCTCCCCAGTACACCTCTTCGGCAGTGAGGAGTCCACGCTGAATCACTTGACTGGGCCCCAGGGTCTCAGGAGTGTCTACACCATTGACGTAGTCGTAATAGTCGTTGATCAGGTTCGTGCCGATATGGATGAACAGCGAGCCGAACAACGCGAGCAAGAACCGCCCGACAGAGAAAGGTCCGTCAGCCGCGCCAAGAACCGACCCGATCAACACCGGGGTCACCGATGCAGTAAACGAAAACGGACGCGTAGCCTCGATCCAAATCTGCAGGCGGCTTGGTCCTGCACCCGCGGTTAACGTCTGTCCAGTTGCCATACCCTGTTTCCTCCACGGTTATTATGAGCGTCCGTTTGCCAGAGAGTCAAAGGGGGACACGGCACAGGCCAGCGGCCTGTGCCCTACAAGCAACTCTCTGGGAGAAGTTTTAGTGGTGCAGCCGGCCCGGCTGCACGCTCTCTTGCTCTGCTCCGCTTAAACACGCTACAACGCCTCAGCAAAAGGAGAAAGACAATGCCCACCGAACCGATTGGCCGCCTTGATCACGTTGCCTTTGCTGTCCACAACATTGACAAAGCTCGCTCTTTTTTTGAAGGTGCGCTTGGCGCCAAATTCCGCTATGTGACCTTAGGCCGTGGCGGAGGCTTTCGCTATGCCGTGTTTGACCTTGCCGATTTTACCATCGAAGTGCTCGAACCAGTCGATCCTCAAGGATTCGTGGCAACGTTTCTGGAGAAACGGGGAGAAGGCATTCACCACATCACCTTGCAAGTACCAGAACTCGGAGAAAAGGTTGTGTTCTTGGAAGGGCAAGGGCTGCAGATCGTTGATAAGCGCGAAGAAGATTCGCGGCTCATCGAAGCCTTCGTCTCGCCCAAAAGCGCCTGCGGGGTACTCTTCCAATTAGCTGAGACCCAACCGGCACTCAATAACGAGCCGTATTGGAAGCGAGGCGGGTAACATTCCGCAGAATTACTTTTTCGATTGACAAATGTAGAAGGACAGCAGAATAATCACCCTGGGTCTGGAATGGGTATGCAACACAAGCTGGCCGCCATCCTCCATGCCGATGTCCAAGGCTACAGCCGCCTCATTGGCGAAGATGAGGCGGCCACCCTGCGCACCTTAACCCCCTATCTCACTATGATGAACTCCCTGGTGCAGCAGCACGGGGGCCAGGCGGTAGGCTCCCGCGGGGACAGCCTGCTGGCCGAGTTCCCCAGCGTGGTGGAAGCTGTGCAGGGTGCCGTGGAAATGCAGCACGAACTCAGGGTCCGTAATGCTGAGCTGCCGGCGGACAAGCGAGTCGAGTTTCGCATGGGCATCAATTTAGGTGAGATCGTTGTCGAGGGGGACCAGATCCACGGGGATGGGATCAACATCGCGGTGCGGCTGGAGGGGTTAGCCGAAGCGGGGGGAATCTACATCTCAGAGGTCGTGCACGAGCAAGTCAGGAACCGGCTGCCTTTACAGTACGAGTATGTCGGCGAACAGATGCTCAAGAACATTGAGAAGCCGGTGCGGGTGTGGCGGATACGATTAGAAGAACCAGGAAGTCCGGCGTCCGGGGTCCGGCGTCTGGGGTCCAAAGAGGAAAGGCCAAAAGACCGTAGGGTGGACAGTGCCCACCATCGCTGGGCGGTAGTGGCGGTAGCTGGCCTGGTACTTATCGCCGGGACTGTTGTAGTAGTTCGCTACCTTCCTCGTCCGTCTCTCAGCACTCAGGACTCAGCACTCGTCACTCAGGAAGCGCCTGCGCTTCCGTTGCTCGACAAGCCTTCTCTCGTCGTGCTGCCCTTCGTCAACCGAAGTGGTGATGCCGAACAGGAGCATTTCAGTGATGGCATGACGGACACCCTGATCACCGATCTCTCCACAGTCTCAGGCCTGTTTGTCATCGCCCGGGACTCGGCCTTCACCTACAAAGGCAAGCCTGTGAAGGTAGAAGCGGTGAGCAAAGAGCTGGGCGTGCGCTATGTGGTGGAAGGCAGTGTGCAGAAGGCCAGCGACCGCGTGCGCATCAACGCCCAGTTAGTCGATGCGACCACGGGTGGGCAGGTGTGGGCCGAGCGCTATGACCGGAAACTGCAGGACATCTTCGCCCTGCAAGATGAGATCTCACAGAAGATCGTGCAGGCGGTAGAGGTGAAGCTGACACAGGGGGAGCAAGCGCGGCTGGGGCGCAAAGAGACGAACAACGTCGAGGCCTATGAATACTTCTGGCGTGGGGAGGCCGTTTTGTGGCGTTACACAAAAGAGACGAATCTGCAGGCGCGGCAGCTGTATGAGCGCGCCATTGAGCTGGACCCGCAGTATGCCGCGGCGTACGCCGGGTTAGCGCATGCCTACGTGATAGCGGTAGAAATTGGTTGGGACCGGGACCCTCAGACGCTCGAGCGGGCGGTTGCGCTGGCGCAAAAGGCACTCACTTTGGATGCCTCCCTGCCCACGGCTCACCATGTACTGGCTGCGCCTGATTGGTTCAAAGGGCAGTATGACCAGGCTATTGCCCACTTAGAGC
>CAZAYE010000337.1:0-4945 GCA_964489255.1 uncultured Enterobacteriaceae bacterium | reverse complement strand
CTCGTAGAGTACAGAGGTCAGGGGAGCGGAAACTCAGGACCTCGCTTTTTCCCAAGAGGAGGATGTCGGGGGAGATCATCGAGTTAGGGCTCAGGACCACGGCTCTTTCGACAATATTCGCTAATTCCCGGACATTGCCTGGCCAGTCATACAACATCAGCCGCTGCAACGCCTCGGGCGTAAAACCTTGAATGTTTTTGCCTGTCTCCTGGACAAAGCGTTTCAGAAAGTACTGGGCGAGCGGGACAATATCTGTAGGTCGCTCACGCAGTGGCGGCAGAATGATCGGCAGGACGTGAATGCGGTAGTAGAGATCTTCGCGAAACTTCCCCTGAGACACCATCCTTTGTAAGTCTTGATTGGTCGCGGCAACCAGACGAATGTTGACTTTAATGGACTGTCCCGCACCTAAGGGGTAGAACTCGCGTTCTTCCAGGACGCGCAGAAACTTCACCTGCAAGGCAGGAGGTAACTCGCTAATTTCATCGAGTAACAGGGTACCACCGTCGGCTTGTTGCAGGAGGCCTTTTTTGGTCCGATCCGCACCTGTGTAGGCTCCCTTGGTATGGCCAAACAGCTCGTTCTCCAACAGCCCTTCGGGAATCGCCCCACAATTAATCGCCACAAATGGTCCGAGTGCCCGACGACTGGCAACATGCAGAGCCTTGGCGACCAGTTCCTTCCCGGTCCCGCTTTCCCCATAGACACACACCGTGGAATCAGTGGCGGCAATCTGCGCGACTTGGTGCAGAACGTCTTGCATTTGGCTACTACAGGCAATGATATCGTCGAACTGATAGCGGTCCTGGACCAGGGTGCGCAGCCGCTCGACCTCTCCTTTCAAGTGACGCATTTCCAGGGCTTTTTCTAAGCGGTGCAGCAGATCAGGGGTATCAAAGGGCTTGGTGATATAGTCATGCGCGCCCTTTTTTGTGGCCTCCACCGCCGTATCGATCGTGGCGTGGGCAGTCGCAATAATCACTGGCAGTGTAGGCTGAATACGCAGCAGTTTTTCCAGAACCTGAATCCCGCTTTCCTCGCCAATTCTCAGATCGACAATGGCCAGATCATGGATCTCTTCGGTAGCGTACGCCACCGCTTCGGTTCCGGTTTCTGCTAAGGTGACCTGATAATCGGCAGCCCCTAAGCGTAGCTTCAACAAGTTCAGGAGACTCTGATCATCATCAACAACAAGGATCTTTGCTTTCGCCATAGTTCCCTTTTCCCTGCCAAAAACAGGGTTCCTCCTCTTTTCTATCCTAGACTGGTGAAAAACGAAAGCAAGACAAAACCGGTCTATTTAGAAGATCGCGCCAAATAATCCACCGACAGCGCGAAATGGGAGAGCAATCACCTCACCGGTAACATCGACGGTGCAGCTCAGCACCCCTCCGCATCCCCCCGTATCCGCTGTTGCCGTTGTCGTCGTCTGCCGTTCGACCACGACTGGCTCTGAATGATACGCCGTTCCCCCAGGAGAGGTCACCGTCTCGGTTCTCACCGTCCTCGTATGACTGGCACAGCCCAGCGTAAAGGAAAAAACCACCAGGCTGCCGATAATGAATCCTCGCTGTAGGATCTTGTACATATGATCTCCAGGCACGGACTTCCCGCCGCACGCTCTCGTGCCGTGAGTCAGTCAGTCTTCTTGCGTGCTTTGTTTGGGTTCTCTGTGAAGAGCAAGATTTCTTTGCTATCGAACTGCCAGGCGGTCTAGTTCGCATCACGAGGCTTCACTGGCCTGTTCGACCTGCTTTCCCTTCGAAAGTTCTTGGCCCTTTAAGAGACTATGATAATCCCAATTGCCTTTGCTTGCTTCTATGCCTGCTGCGAGCCCCAAAGTAGCGATCAATATGAGCCCCAACAGTAGCATGAGCTGTTTTTTCATGGTGAGAATCTCCTTCCTTACGCTGTTGTTCTGCCGAGCAAAACTTATGCCAGACTCAAGAATAAGAATCGTTAAGAAAATTCATCATTCCCGCGCTAAGAGTGTGAGAACTGCTCTACAGCGCTGTTAGGAAGCAGCTACGGCGCAAAACCCTGCGTGACGTATGCACGGTAGACACAACACTGGGAAGGAAGAAGAGAACCCCACGTGAAAAGAACTCGGCTGAGGCAACCGAGTGTCGAGGATTTCACCACAGCGAGTGTTGCCGCTGAGTCCGTCGGAGCGGAAGAGTCGGTCGAGGACTACACGACAAACGAAGCACGAACCCGACTTTTTCAGCAATCTCCTAAAGGCTGTCCGAAAACTCCTTTTAGGGCTGACGGCTGGATGCCCGCTTTCGCGGGCATGCCGAGAAACAAGGCGCAACACTGGGGTCATGCCCGCGCAGGCGAGCATCCAGTAATAGGGTTTTCGCACACTGCTCGTCAAGTTAGGGCTAACACACTCCAGCCCTGCCCTTTCGGAGAGCATGGCTTCGTGTCCTCCGCTGTTGGCTCGCTGCCCGCTGAGCGTGGCATGACAGTTGCTGCTCTCTCAGTGAGGTGCGTCAGTACCGTGATTTCATCCTGTAGTCAGATACCATTGCTATTGGTGAGGAGGGAGCACCATGCCGTTACACCAGTCGATGGCTCTTGATGCCACGTCCACGCCATCTTCGGCCCATTCGCAGCTCTTTGAGAACCAGGACATAACCTACGACGACTTAACGGAACTGAAGACCCAGCTTGAACAGCACTCAGCGCGCCTTGCCGTGATAGGACAAGGCTATGTCGGCCTCCCGCTGGCAGTAGCGTTCGCGCAGGTGGGGTTCGAGGTCACTGGCATCGATGTTGACGCAGGTCGGGTGGAGGCCCTTAACCGCGCCGTGTCCCACATACGCGATGTCGAGGGCGAAACTCTCAGAGCGCTCGTGACGGCAGGTCGCTACTGTGCCACTACCGCGATGGAGCGGCTAGCCGATAGCGACGCTATTATTATTTGCGTGCCGACCCCACTGCGGAAGAGTAAAGATCCAGATATTTCCTTTGTCTTAGCTGCTGCGTCAGAGGTAAAAAAGTATCTCCGCCCTGGCCAGGTGGTGATTCTGGAAAGCACTACCTACCCTGGGACGACAGAAGAACTCCTGCTCCTGATGTTCACAGAGCGAGGCTTCACCGTAGGCAAGGATTTCTTTTTAGCGTTCTCGCCTGAGCGGATCGATCCCGGCAATCAGCAGTTTAGCGTCCGAGACATCCCCAAGATTGTCGGCGGCGTCACGCCCCGGTGCTCGTATCTCGCCACGCTTCTGTATCAGCAAATTGTCAAGAAAGTGATGTCGGTCTCCAGTCCGACAGTCGCAGAACTCGCCAAGCTGTACGAAAATACTTTTCGGAGTGTGAACATCGCCTTGGCGAATGAATTTGCCCTGATGTGTTCCCATTTGGGCGTCAGTGTCTGGGAAGTCATCGACGCGGCCGCGACCAAGCCGTTTGGTTTCCTGCCCTTCTTCCCAGGGCCAGGAATTGGCGGGCACTGTATCCCGATTGATCCCATGTACCTCGCCTGGAAACTCCGGCTCAACGGCTATGAAGCGCGGTTCATCGCGCTCGCTGATGAGGTCAATCGTAGTATGCCAGGTCACGTTGTCAGTCTCGTAGTTGATGGATTGAACACGCGCGGGAAGTGTCTGAAAGGCGCGCAGATCCTGGTGCTCGGCGTGACTTACAAACGCGGCGTGTCCGACCTGCGGGAATCGCCGGCGCTCGATGTCATCCTGCTCCTGCACAGTAAAGGGGCGGTCGTGCGCTATGCTGATCCCCTTGTTCCCTGCATCGCTCATGAAGGACTCTGTGCCGAACGTGTGAACCTGGAGGTCGAGGTCGTACGGCAGAGTGATGCCGTGTTGATCCTCACCGACCACCAAGAGTTCGACTACCAGATGGTGGTGAGGACGGCGGATTTAGTCATTGACACGCGTAACGCTCTACGAAATCTGAGCGCTCCTCAGGAGCGCGTCATCCGGTTGTGAAAAGGGACGACACTATTCCTGGCACCCAGAAACGTAGCCCAGATACAGCGAAGCGGAATCTGGGGTAACCCCTACTCCTTTACCCACAATTTTAGGACAGACACGGCACTAGCGCCGGTGGGTGCGCCAGACGTCTTCAATGACACCGACCACCTGCAGAAACTGCGAGAATTCCTGTGGTTTCACGACGTAGCCCACTGCCCCCAGTGCGACAGCCGCCTGCCGGTCTTGCGGCAGAGAGGAACTGCTCAAGATCATCACGGGAATACTCCGCAAGTGGGGATCGGCTTTCATCTCAGCCAATACCTGACGACCATCCTTCTTCGGCAGATTGAGGTCGAGCACGACGAGGTCTGGTTGCGGAGCAGCAGTGTACCGGCCTTCCCGGCGCAAGAAGGCGAGGGCCTCTGCGCCATCAGGGACCACACTCAGCTGGCTTTCTCTCGGACTCTCCTTGAAGGCCTCCTGCAGTAAACGCACGTCGGCCGGATTATCTTCCACGAGTAAGATTTGCATGATCCCCCTCCTCCCAAGTCCACTCCTCCAGCCGTCTTTTTTATGATGACAAGAAATGAGGGCGAAGCAAGTGCCGGATACGTCCCTTCTTCACTTTATGAGCGCACCCGCATACCCCCGGTGCCCTTCTCCTGCAGCGAAAGGTTTTCTTCCATACTAACTCTACGCTCTGTCTTACTGCTCAGAGGCGCTTTGCTCAAGACATCCCAACCGCGGACAGCGCAGTGAGTATCCTTGCATATCTCCCAGAGCATGAAATATAAAAGAAAGCCGTGCGCTCTCAAAAGAGGAGGGACGACATATGGGAGCTGTGTTGAGAGTAGCCCGCTCAGGACCGAAGGCTTTCCCCTTCATAAGTGGGCGCCCGCGAAAAAGGAGTCAGCTCTGTGGGCTGCCAGGTGGCGCTGGCCTGTACGCTCAGGGATCTACCACCAACAACCACCGAGAACGGAATCTACATCTCCGGAGAAAGC
>CAZAYE010000336.1:0-4948 GCA_964489255.1 uncultured Enterobacteriaceae bacterium | reverse complement strand
ATCATGCCTAGTCTCGTGGGCTCGGAGATGTGTATAAGAGACAGTTTCAGAACTGGACATGTTCAACGCGGAACGGATGTCAACGACCGTGAGAAGGTCACCGCGGAGATTCAATTGGCCAACAATATGTGGAGGACAGCACGGAACCGGCGCGACATCGCGCGATTCCGTGAACTCACGCACCACCGCCAGGTCCACACCGAAATACTCGCGATTTAATCCGACCACCGCTAGCGGCATGAGCCCTTCCGTATCGAGCATCTCGAGAGGTTGTCTTAAACTGCGGGCCCGCTCTTGGAAGAGCGCAGTCTCCTCGGGGGTGCAGGTTAACAGCGCTGCCGACTCGCTTGGCTGGACCGGAAAAGGAGCCGCATCCTGAGTGCTCAAGGCCTTCGCGTTTTCTGGCCAGCTCAAGAGCCTTTCCAGATGCAAAAGCATGGCGAGGCCCTGATCGAGCTTCGCCATCCCGGAAATGAAACTTGATTCGCGTTCTGGCACCCGGCCGTAAGACGGTGTGGGTTCGATCTCCTGCGGGGCAATGTTCTGGACATCCAGAACCTCATTCACGATGAGGCCTAGCAGGATTTGCTCCCACTCCAAGACAACAATATAGTCTTGGACGTGGTAGGGGTGCTGCGCGCGCCCGAACCGGAGATCAAGATCCATCACTGGAAGAATTCTTCCCCGCAGATTCACAACTCCAACAAAGAACTCGGGCGCTTCCTCGATAGGCGTCAACTCCGGCAGGCGGATGATTTCCCGCACTGCCAGCGCGTCCACCGCGAATACCGACTTATGCCACCGGAAGAGGAGATACGGAAGGGAAACCATGTGACATCTCCATCAGAACTCGGGTGGGTGTTTTTCGTTGAGCATCTTTTCCACGTACGTCACCAGCTCGCCTGTGGTCATTGTTCCGTAGGCTTCGACTACTGTTTGGGGGGGCATTTTCTTCAGAAAGTTTAAGGTGGTCGCACGCATTTTCCGGGCCCGCTGGACATCACCTTCCCTGTCGTACAACGCCCCAAGTTCAAGGTAAGCGGGTGTAAAAGCCGGATCAAGGTAAATGATTTTCTTGAACAGAGTTTTGGCAGTTGCGGGATCGCCTTGATGTTCGGTGATGTGCGCCAGGAGATAGTAAGGAGGCACCGCGAGTGAGTCTACGGTCACAGCCCGCTGGCACAAGCGAATCGCTTCGTCATAGTGCCCTAGACTGGCGCGTGCCTGGGCGGTCATTGTCAAGGCGCTGAGGTTGCGGGGCTCCCGGTGCAGGAGCCACTCCAGCTTTTCGATGGCGAGATCGTAATTCCCGCTTTGCAGGAGTCGCTCCGCTTCTCGAAGCGCGGTCTGTTGTGTGGACGCCTCTCGGTCGAGGCTGGCAAGTTTTGTGGGTCGCTGCACGGGCCCAGCGGTATGGGAAGAATGAGGCCCGGTGCCTCGGGCTGGCGCGTGAGAAATCGTGACGTCCGACGAAAGCGTCTTGCGATCAACCGAACCGACTACCGTCCTCTCCTCGCGCCGATAAATTAACGATTCAGGAAATCGTCTGGCGTGAAGATTGCGTGGCTGCAGTCCACATAGTTCCGTGTGCCCAGTTAACAGATAGCCATTTTCATTGAGCGACTGACTGAACTTTTGCAGCACTGCGGACACAGCCTCGCGGTCAAAATAAATGAAGACATTGCGGCAAACGATGAGATCGAGACTATGAATGCCCGAGGCGGTGGAGGGAAATGAATCCCGGAAAAGATTACCTTGGCGGAAGTGGACCAAGGAGCGAATCCGCGCGTCGAGTTCCCACTCATGGCGGCGCGGGTGGAAGTAGCGAGTCTTGATGTCCTGGTGCACACCGCGAAATGACCACGCCGAGTAAGTCCCTCGGCGGGCTTTTTCAACCGCGGCTTTGTTGAGGTCGGTGCCCAAGATGAAAACATCCCAATTCTTATGTGCCGGCAGCAGCTCCGCCACCAGTATGGCCAAGGAATACGGTTCCTCTCCGGTGGAACAGCCAGCGCTCCACATCCGCAACGAGCACCGCTGGCGGTTGCGATCAATGATCTCCGGTAGGATGTGATTCCGCAGCAGAACAAACTGACCCTTATCTCGGAAAAAGTAACTCTCGCCCGTGGTCAGAGGACCAGTGAGCTCCTCCCATTCCTGTCGGTTTGCCGAACCGTCCCGAGCCAAAATCCCATAATATTCTCGGGCGTCAGAGAGGTGGAGGCGTTTCATCCGGCCCGCGATGACCTTTTGCAGCTTGGCCATGTCACACGGCGGGGTACGTAAGCCGATACGGTTCACGATCAGCTCAGCAAACTGCAATTGGAGGCCATTCGGCAAGGGTTGGTTCATCGTCGCTGTCAAAGGCTGAGGCTTAACATTCTTCCGTGATCTTGTAAACTTCTGCGATCTGGTAAATCGCTGCTTAACCGCCGCCAGAGGTGCTGTCGTCGACGGGCTTCAGTTCCTTGGGGAATATCAAGAGGGCAACAACAACATGGCCATTGGACGTTTTGGGAGCGTGATAGCCAGAAGCGAACAACAGAGCTTCAGGACAGCAAGGGAGTCAAGTAGCTCCCCTACCCTGCGCCGCCAGCCCTTTCTTCAACGCCTGGATTGTGGAAACGAAGGTCTCGCGCAGGGCACTTTTCTGTAACGCCAGAGGCACAGGTAGTTTTGCCTTGTCCCGTGAGGTCCCACTATAGGTCAGCAGCGTCTTTGTCCCGTCCGGTGATGGAGTCAGGCGATACTCGCCGCTCAGATCAGAGAATTGATTCTCTACAGTCCTGACCGCGACCCGGTTCTCTTCAGGCAGGAAGGTGAATTCTAAGGTAAGCTGCTGGGGTTGGCCTAAGATGACCATCTCGAATTCGACCACCTTGCGGTTGCCCTCGTGCTGCAACAGTTTGGAGTAGCGCACGATGTTGCTAAATTCCATGCTGCGCTCGGGTTCAGTAAAGGCGCTGAATACCGTCGCCGGCGGTGCGTCAATACGTGCAGTGAATTCGATTGTCATAGTGTCGGCCTGTTTCTCGAGCTTCTCGCTGAGAATCTCTGGCACCGGCCCTTCCCAGAGCTGCGCTGCCTGGCGCAGCTGGTAGTAGCGCAGCCCAAAGAAGACGAGACCAACCGCAATCAGAGCCAGAAGGCCCCAGAACGCTTTTTTCACAGAAATCGGCCAAGAGAGATGAGGCTAGGGAGTCGCCGGCGCACTAAAATAGATAGGCTGGTTGCCGCGTAACTGCTCTGGAGTCAACACATAGTTACCACCCAATGAGGGCGTCCACACTCTCTCGGCTATTTCGTAGTTCGCTCCAGTGAGGAGATAGGCGAAGCCACCAGTAATACCCCCGAGGGTGGCGTACACCAGCTTTGTCGGCATGTAGAGCACATTTGCCAACACGGTTGCGGTTCCCATGCCAGCATCTTCAAGATAATCCGCCCACACCTGGGTCGGGGTGAGTAGGAATAGGGCTAGTAGCCCGCCACCAAGCCAACGGTGCATCTTTTTTCCCATAGGCACCTCCTCCACATCAACCTTCAATTTTCACCACAGAGCCCTGGGGCAATAGTGCTAGCAGATGCGTAAACGCATGTTCTACGTAGTTCTTGTCCTTTGATTCGAGGGTGACTTTTACTTTGTACTCGTCGTTGCCGATTTTGGGGTATGACCCCAACAATAATTCAGGATACAAGCGGAGCGTCTCGTTCAGATAGACCGCAATCGTGCTTTCCAGTTCGTTGGTATAGATCACTTTTAAATGGTAGGGGTCAACGGCGAAGCGGTCCTTGAGGGCGAGAAATTTCTGTTGCAGAATTTCTGGAATGCCAGGCAGGACGTAGATGTTTTCCACTTTAATCGTGGGGAAACGCAGGCGGTCGTCCACCAGCAACTCGGCTCCTTCGGGCACCTCCGCCATCTTGAGATGCGCGGCATTCACCGGTCGGTCGTTGAGGTACTCACGAATTCTCCGTTCCAATTCTGGATGGACAATCACCCGGCGGCCGAGGGCACGGGCGACCCCATCGATGGTGATATCATCGTGGGTTGGGCCGACTCCACCTGAAGTAAAGACGATATCAAACTTCTGGTGAAACTCCTGGACCGTGGCGGCAATCACGTCTAATTCGTCGGGAATGACGGTGATTTGTTTCAGCGTGACTCCGAGCTGGCGCAGCTCTCGGGCCAGGAAGGAAGAATTGGAGTCCACCGTTTTCCCCGAGAGGATCTCGTTGCCGATGACCACAATACCCGCGCCTAGCTCCCGCATACGCGACACTATAAACCCATTTACACGCAGAAGGCAAGATTTCTCGGGTCGGGTTTATCTGAGACGGGGTCACCCTGTCCGGTCAAGCCCCCAACCAAGAGCACCCTTAGAAGCGTTCATCAATAAATCCCACATTGAGGTCTTCGAAATCCCGCAATTCTTGCAGTAGGTAGTCTTTCAGCTTTTTCTTGAGCCGACTTTCCAGTTGGCGGACCCGCTCGCGGCTGATGCCATACTGATCGCCGATCTCCTGCAGCGTCAGTGGCTCCTCAGCCAACAGCCGTTCGGTAAAAATCACCTGCTCCTTGCCTTTGAGCTTGCGGGCGAACTCATCCATTTTCGCTTTTACCAACTGTCGGTACTCAGTTGAGGCGACTTCTTCTTCAGCGTTGGCGCGCTTGTCGGCCAGTAAGTCCAAGAGGGTGGCGGATTTGTCTTCCCCATCGATCGGGATATCCACCGACAGGTCGCGTGCTGCCATGCGCTGTTCCATCTCCACTACTTCATCCTCTTTGACGCCCAGGTTCTGGGCCAAGAGTTTAGGCGCGGGAGAGAAGCCCTCAGCCTCCAGTCGCTCTTTTTCGCGCTGCAGGTTGAAAAAGAGCTTGCGCTGGGCCTGGGTGGTGCCGACCTTGACCAGGCGCCAATTATTCATGATGTAGCGGATGATATACGCC
>CAZAYE010000335.1:2123-4958 GCA_964489255.1 uncultured Enterobacteriaceae bacterium | reverse complement strand
TCAGCCGCGACGACGGTCCGATCCGCGGTCGAGCGGCGATCACCACCGACCCACCCTGGCTGCCCTGGGCCACCAACTTCTCCAAGTTCAGGGCGCCCAGCGCCACTGCGCCAGCGCCCAATTTGAGCAGGGTGCGCCGACTGATACCTCTTGTGCTCCAGGTGTGCATTGCCATGATCTGTACCTCCTCTCTGGGTTCTAAGCGACAACTTTTGTCAGCTCTTTTTTCTCTTGGAGTGCGAGCTCCACCAGTTCTTCTTCTGAGATCCCCAATGAGTAGTAGGCCTGATAGTGATTGTCAATGATTTTCCTGGTGTGGCCGGACCTGATCCGCTCTTCGCGAATCTCTTTCACTCTGGCAGTGAGCTTTTTAACTAAGTCATCTGTTATTTCCATCCCTTTCTTTGCCAGAATCTGGGCGTTTTCTCTTAAGACAGCTTCCACGGCAGCCGCCCCGGTGTGCTTTCCAAACACAAATTTTCGCTTCCCACCCACCTCATTTTCCGGAATAAATTGATAAATAGCGGGGTTGATCGCAATGGCCGCGGTGTGAATGCCGGATTCATGGTAGAACACTCCCTCGCCGACAATGGGCTGGTGTGCGGGCATGGCAATGCCGGAGTAAGCTTCTATTTTCCGGCGCAATTCCACCAGCTGGTGGTATTGGAACCCCGGGAGTTCTATCCCATAGAGACCCTTGAGGATCATCACCACTTGTTCCAGAGGTGTGTTCCCGGCCCGCTCACCGATTCCACAGGCGGTGACTCCCATGTGCGATGCCCCGTGGGACAGGGCGCGGACGCAGTTAGCAGCTCCCATGGCAAAGTCGTTGTGAAAGTGCGCGTGCAATTCCCGTCCCTTTTTGGTGGTGATTTCAACGATGGAGGGGAAATAGTAATCGACGGCGTCTTGCGTGAAGCAGCCGAGTGTGTCAGAGAAGCAAAACCGGGTCCCGCCGGCCTGGAAACACTGCTCGATCCAGGGAAGGGCGTAGTCCAGATGGCAGCGCGAAGCATCCTCAGCCGCAAATTCCACCTTCTCCAGGCCTCGTTCTCGGGCGTAGGTGATACTCTCTGTGATCATTCTGGTATTGGCTTCCCGGTAGAATTCAACAGGAGTATCGAGCCAGGCATCAGGGCTGCGGCCCTCACGCTTGAGAAGGACCTTGCCCAGCTTGTATTTGAGATGGAGATCGGAAAGAGTGGAGAGAATGAGGACGCTAATGTCTTTGGGTGGTAGGCCGATAGAAGTAGCTGTTTCAATCACACTATCAATGTCACTTTGTACGGCCCGGCACATGGCCAGAATTTCCACGTCTTCTCGAATGCGGCCCTGGGCTCTGGCTTGTAAGCAGAGCTGAATAGCTTGACGATCAGAGTCTCCCACCACAGGGAACCCCACATCCATCACATGGACCCCGATCTCAGAAAGTAGGATTGCCAATTCAAGCTTTTGCTCAGGTGAAAAGGCCACACCCGGCATTTGCTCACCATCGCGCAGGGTATCATCGTATATTCGGATCTCATCAGGGGGGAGGAAATTCTTCCCTTGGAGGAAGGATTGGGGTGTGCGAGTCAGCTGCTCAAGTGGTTCGCGGAGTTCGACCATGACACGTGTATTCTCCACTTTGCAGAGTGTCATAGTCAAGTTTGAATCGCGAAGGACCGCGAAACCCCGCTAAGGGACGCTGGTAGGGGCGCAGCATGCTGCGCCCCTACAGGGGGAACCCCCCGACAGTTTTCATCCCGCGCGGGTGGGTCAGGACCCATGAAGCTTTCGCGGCCCTTCGCAGTTCAAAAGTGATCGGTGGTCAGAGTGTGATAGTGTCACTGCGCGTCCAGATAGCGAAGCGTGGGAAGCGACACTCGTTCACCTGCCCCCAGCGGCTCTCCACTGGGGTGGGGGAGCAGGCGCCCTGGAGCACCTGGCGAAACCCCTGGGCCATGTCTGCCAGGATGCTGGCGTCGCCATAGGGCTCACTGTGGCCTGAGCAGATCAGGCGCACCTGAGGGGCCAGGGCCGCCAGCTGCTCCAGGGACCTGAGGTAGTCTCTTGAGTCTGCACCTGGCAGGTGGGCGTACAGCGGCTGCTGCGGCTTCACCAAGTCGCCGGCGACGAGGATGCCGTTTGGCACGTCCAGCAGCGTGACGCCGCCTGGCGTGTGGCCGGGTGTGTGGTAGACCCGGAACATCCTGTCGCCCAGGTCAATGACCTCCCCGTGGCGCAACGGCGCTCCAACCGCTGCTGGCCGGATGCAGTAGCTGGCTGGGTCGAACCCCGCCGGCCAGGGCAGTGCCCCGGCGGCGATGCTGCCCAGCCAGCGCCTGGGCTCCACCGCGTCCTCGATGTCCACTACCGCCGCCTCCAGCGGGTGGACGCGCACCTGGGGGAACTGATAGGCGCAGCCCCGGTGGTCCCAGTGGGTGTGAGTGAGCACTACCTGCGCCGGCAGGCTGGTGATGCTCATCACCAGGCGGTGCAGGTCGGCAATGCCCAGGCCGCAGTCAATGAGCAGCGCCTGCTGTGAGCCCACGGCCAGGTAGCAGTAGAATCGCCCGGCCTCGCAGATGGCGTACGTCTGGGGAGCAAACTCCTGTACCTGATACCAGCTCTGGGTGTCCACTCAGTCTCTCCTGGGGCGGTAGAGATGCGTGCTCTGGCCGAAGAAGACCTCGGCGGATTCCATGATGGTCTCAGACAGGGTCGGGTGGGGGTGGATGCTCAGCTTGAGGTCTGAGGCTAGTGCCGCCATTTCAATGGCCAGCACACCTTCGGCAATCAGCTCCCCGGCGCCGGCTCCCACAATCCCCACGCCTAAGACGCGCTCGGATTCCG